>NZ_DFTU01000108.1:1295-31007 GCF_002379485.1 Methylophaga sp. UBA4204
GCTATTACTGTCAGAAATCACTGCTATTCCAGATACGACCAAGGTATTTGATTCCTCCGATATCCCGGGCGAAATCATCGACCTGTTAGTGGTTAACAGTGAAACGTTAGAGGCTAATCCGGCTTTTGGTAAAGCGTTAACCGGTGCCTGGTATGAAATCATGGCCAAAATGCAAGCAGGTGATGAAGAAGCCTTAACGATGATGGCTGAAGCATCAGGAACCGATCTGGCAGGCTATCAAGCACAGCTGGATGCAACCAACATGTTCTACACAGCCGCTGAAGCGGTCAGTTTTGCTAACAGCGATCAGCTGCAAGCAACGATGAAACACATAACTGACTTCTCGTTTGATCATGGTCTGTTAGGTGATGGCGCGATGGATGCCGATTTTATCGGTATTGCCTATCCTGATGGTGATGTGGCAGGTAATAAAAACAACGTTAAACTCAGATTTGATTCCAGTTTCATGAAAATGGCTGCGGATAACGCCCTTTAAGTTAAGAAACACAGGGAGTTTCTCGTGAAGAGACTGATCAATCAGCGTCCAGGTACTCTAGGAAAATGCTTGCTGGGTCTATTGCCATTCGTTGTTATTGGGATTGTTTATTTTTACTTTTCCAGTGAACGTCTGGCAATTAATCCGAATGATAAGTTGATGCCATCAATGCAGTCTTTTATCGATGCGGTGTCTTATCTGGCATTTGAGCCCAACAAGCGTACCGGTGATTATGTACTGTGGGCGGATACTGCTGCCAGCCTGCAAAGACTAGGACTCGGTGTCGGCATCAGTGCTTTGACCGGTCTGATTATCGGCATTCTGGTCGGCATTATTCCATTGGTCAGAGCTGGGATAGCACCGGTGATAACCATCATTTCACTGGTGCCACCTTTAGCCATTTTGCCAATATTATTCATTATATTCGGGTTGGGTGAACTCTCCAAAGTGATGCTGATTGTGCTCGGCATCACGCCCTTTCTGATTCGAGACGTACAACTCAGGGTGATGGCATTACCGCATGAAATCATCATTAAAGCCCAGACATTGGGTGCCAACAGCTGGCAACTGATTCTTCGAGTGGTATTACCTCAAGTGTTACCCAAGCTGATTGATGCCGTTCGCTTGAGTCTGGGATCAGCCTGGTTATTTCTGATTGCGGCAGAAGCCATTTCTGCCACCGAAGGACTGGGCTACCGCATTTTTCTGGTTCGACGCTATATGTCGATGGACATCATTTTGCCTTATGTGGTGTGGATCACCCTGTTGGCCTTTTTGATGGATTACCTGCTAAGACGCCTGTCAAAAAGCGTCTTCCCCTGGCATGCGACCGACCAGGGGGAAAACAAATGAACGATATCAAGATCAAAAATCTGTGGAAGGAATACGGCGACAATATTGTGCTGGAAAATATCAATCTTGATGTCAAAGCTGGCGAATTTGTGACGCTGGTGGGTGCATCAGGTTGTGGCAAAACCACTTTTCTGAAAATGCTGTTGGGCACTGAGCAACCCACGCGAGGTGAATTGCTGTTAAACGGTAAACCAATAGCTAATGAACCGGGTGCTGATCGCGGCATCGTGTTTCAGAAATACTCGGTATTTTCCCACCTTAACGTCGTCGAAAACGTGATGCTGGGTGAGGAACTGAAGGAATCCCCCCTACTGGGACGCTGCTTTGGCAAAAAACGTCAGGCTATTCGTGAACGGGCGATCGCTTTGTTGGAAAAGGTCGGTCTCGACCACGCTTTAACCAAATATCCCAGCGAATTGTCAGGTGGTATGCAACAACGGCTGGCAATCGCCCAGGCTTTAATTAAACAGCCACAAATTCTGTTACTGGATGAACCCTTCGGTGCACTGGATCCGGGTATTCGATCCGATATGCATGAGTTGATTCTGGAGATATGGCGCGAGACCAATATCACGATATTTATGATCACTCATGATCTCTCCGAAGGTTTCTCCCTGGGGACCCAACTGCTGGTCTTTGATAAACAGCGACATGATCCGGATCAGCCTAACCGCTATGGGGCGTCGATCACTTATGACATACCGGTAGGACGTTCCAAAAAACAAATCAATAATGATTTTCAAGATACGTTGATGACACAACAGGCTATAAACAATGACTGAAATTACCCAAGACAAAGACGTTTTATATCAAGACACGCTTCCAGGTGGAGCTCACTGGTCAATGCTGATGCGAAAAGGCACCACCCTGCGGCTGATTGACCAGGAAGGCGGCGCCAATGTCGGCATGTTGATTTACAACCCTGAGAATACGCTGGAACGCTACAACACTCCCGACACCTTGAAATGTCAGCATACCTTCAAACTCACCAAAGGCCATTGCCTTTATTCTGATATGGGCCGCATCTTTTGCTCAATTACAGAAGATACGCTTGGCTGGCACGATACCGTGGGTGGCAATCTGACCAATGCTGCGTTGGAGGAAAAATGGGGCATCAAAAATTACCAGCAGTTTCGAAATGATTGGACCATCAGTGGTGAACAGGCCTTTTTAGTCGAATTGGCCAAATATGGTCTGAATAAACGCGATATGGCAGCCAATCTTAATTTGTTTAGCAGTATCAAAACAGATGATCTGGGCAATATGAGCTATGTCGAAAACCACAGTAAAGCCGGTGATTATGTGGATCTGCGCTTTGAAATGGATACCCTGGTGCTGTTCCACACCTGCCCACATCCGATGAACACGGCAGCGACCTATCCGAAAAAACCGGTTATCTATCAAATTCGAAATGCTGCCGCCCTCACTGAAGACGATCTGTGCCTGAATGCCTGTGCCGAAAACCAGCGTGGTTTTGAAAACAATCGTCTCTATCACCTGTGTGGTCATCATTAACGAAAAAGGACAAACAGATCGTGATTAAAGAAAGTCATTTGAATATTAATCAGGCAGCCCGTTACGAAGAAGTACTGGCCGGTGATTATTGGATGCAACCGCTGCTGAAAAACCAGACGTTGCGCATTGTCGATTTACATGGAAATCAGGCAGCAGATACATTGTTCTATAGTGTTGCTGATCCTGCTGAACGCTACAGCGCGATAGATACCATTCGCGAACAAAAAAATGTTTACCTGACTGCCGGCACCACCTTACTGACCAATATGGGAAATCCCATGTTAACCATTACCGCCGACACCTGCGGTCGTCACGATACCCTGGGCGGAGCCTGTGCTACGGAATCCAACACCGTGCGATACGCACTGGAAAAGAAAACCATGCATGCCTGTCGGGACAGCTGGATGTTGGCTGTTGCTGAAAACGAACAGTTCGGCATCAGCAAACGCGATATCACTCATAACATCAATTTTTTTATGAATGTACCGGTCACTAAACAAGGTGGGTTGACCTTTGCAGACGGTATTTCTGAAGCCGGTAAATACGTTGAAATGCAGGCTGAAATGGATGTCATCGTGTTGATTTCTAATTGTCCTCAGCTCAATAACCCTTGTAACGCCTACAACCCGACACCGATAGGCCTTTATATCTGGGATTGATGATTCACACAGTAATAACGTGTTTTAAGACGACTTGAAATGCGCCGGAATGAAGTGGGACGACCCACACCTTGAGATGATAAAACCATGTTCAAGAAGATTTTAATTGCCAACCGCGGGGCTATTGCCACCCGAATTATTCGCACCCTCCAGCAAATGGGTATTCAGGCTGTCGCCATCTATGCCGAAGCCGATCGTGACTCATTGCATGTCAGTTATGCCGATGAGGCCTTTTCGCTTGGAGAGGGCCGCGCTGCAGACACTTATCTGAATCAACAACGCATTCTTGAAATTGCCAGAGAAACCGGTGCCGAAGCGATTCATCCCGGTTATGGTTTTTTGAGTGAAAACTCCAACTTTGCACGACAATGTGAAGCCAGTAATCTGGTATTTCTGGGGCCCACACCGGAACAGATGGAAGCCTTTGGTCTGAAACACAGTGCCAGAGCGCTGGCTCAGCAAAACGATGTGCCGTTATTGCCAGGTTCAGAATTACTTGAGGATATTGAACAGGCGCTTGCTATTGCTCAGACCATTGGTTATCCGGTGATGCTGAAATCCACCGCCGGCGGTGGTGGTATCGGCATGAGTCGTTGTGATACCGAAGATGAACTGAAGAATGCTTTCAATTCCGTCAAACGGCTGGGCGCCAATAATTTTTCCAATGATGGCGTGTTTATCGAAAAATTTATCACCCAGGCCCGGCATATTGAAGTACAAATCATTGGCGATGGTCAGGGTCATGTGCTGGCACTGGGCGATCGGGACTGCTCCAGTCAGCGACGTAATCAGAAAGTTATCGAAGAAGCGCCTGCGCCGAATATTCCAGACAACGTTCGTCAGTCTATGCATGAGGTTTCCGTCCGGCTGATGGCCGCTGTCCATTACCACAGTGCCGGTACCGTGGAATTTGTCTACGATGCCCAGTCACATGATTTTTATTTTCTGGAGGTCAATACCAGGCTGCAGGTTGAGCATGGTGTAACCGAAGCCATTTATCAGGTGGATCTGGTTCGCTGGATGATTGAAGTCGGTGCTCAGGAAAGTACACTGCCTGCTGAAGCGCCTAAACCTCATGGCCATGCCATACAAGTACGCTTGTATGCCGAAGATCCATTCAAAAAATTCCAGCCATCAGCCGGTCTGTTAACTGAAGTAGAATTTCCTGAACTGTCAGATTTACGTATTGATCACTGGATTAAACCCGGCATTGAAATCTCGCCGTTTTTTGATCCGATGCTGGCCAAAGTAATCAGCTATGCACCAACACGCGAATCAGCGCATGCAAAACTTCTCACAGCACTGAAAAAAATCAGCATCTACGGTATTGAAACCAATACCGACTATCTCAGCCATATTTTGAATGATGCGGCCTTTTTATCCGCCAGCATTACCACCCGTCATCTGGACAGCTTTGTCTATTACCCCAATACTTTCAGCGTGTTATCGCCGGGCACCATGACCACAGTACAGGATTATCCCGGCCGGCAAGGTTATTGGGATATTGGCATTCCGCCTTCCGGCCCTTATGACAACTGGTCTTTCCGGTTGGGTAATCGTCTGCTTGGCAATACCGAAGACTGTGCCGGATTAGAAATCACGCTGAGCGGCCCCGAACTGGTGTTTAACTGCAGCAGCCAAATTATCATTACCGGCGCCACCATTGAGGCCAAACTCAATGGCGAGCCGATTGATTGCTGGCAAATTTATTCAGTGTCTAGCGGCGACAAGCTAACATTGGGTCAAATCAAAGCCGCCGGTACAAGAACTTATCTGCTGGTCGCCGGTGGTATTCAATGCCCGAATTATCTTGGTTCACGATCCACCTTTACCCTGGGTCAATTTGGCGGCCATGTTGGTCGCACGTTAAAAACCGGCGATGTTCTTCATTTATCAGACGAAACAGCGGCAGTTGATTTAACAACAACACCTGCCGAATTAATTCCGCAAATCACTACTCATTGGGAGATTAAGGTCATTTACGGCCCGCATGGCGCGCCGGATTTCTTTACCGAACAAGATATTGAAACGTTTTTTGCTGCTGACTGGAAAATTCACTATAACTCCAGCCGAACAGGCATAAGACTGATTGGGCCACGTCCGGAATGGGCCAGAAATACCGGCGGTGAAGCGGGCTTACACCCGTCCAATATTCACGATAATGCCTACGCAGTCGGCACCATTGATTTCACTGGCGATATGCCAATTATCCTTGGACCCGATGGACCGTCATTAGGGGGCTTTGTCTGTCCCGCCACCGTTATCACGGCAGAACTGTGGAAAATAGGCCAATTAAAAGCCGGTGATACGGTGCGTTTTATTCCAGTGTCGATAGAAACTGCCAGAGCCATGGAGCGGGCTCAGCAGGAATCGCTTGCTCAACTGTCACAGCAACCTGTTGAAGTCATCCCCACAGCAATTGGCTCACCCATCTATGACACGCTGGTGTCACCGGAAACGGGTATCGATGTCTGCTACCGGTTGGCGGGTGATCATTATCTTCTGGTCGAATATGGTGAACTGAAACTGGATATCAATCTGCGTTTTAAAGTGCATGCTTTGATGTTGTGGTTACAGCAACAAAATATCAAAGGATTACATGAACTGACACCCGGCATCCGTTCACTGCAGATTCACTACGATGGTATGCAAATTTCTCTGGAAACCCTGGTCGGGATTCTCAAACAGGCAGAACAGGAAATCAGCAATATCGAAGAGATGGATGTGCCTGCACGTATCGTGCATTTACCCATTTCCTGGAACGACGAAGCCTGCCAGCAAGCCATCCAGAAATACATGCAATCAGTGCGGCATAACGCGCCCTGGTGCCCGGATAATATTGAATTTATCCGCCGTATTAATGGGCTGAGCTCGGTCGATGAAGTGAAGCGTATTGTGTTTGAGGCCAGTTATCTGGTGATGGGCCTGGGTGACGTCTATCTGGGCGCTCCGGTGGCAACACCAATGGATCCAAGACACCGTCTGGTCACCACTAAATATAACCCTGCCCGTACCTGGACTGCCGAAAACTCCGTTGGTATCGGTGGTTCCTATCTGTGCGTTTATGGCATGGAAGGACCGGGTGGCTATCAGTTTATCGGCCGGACCCTGCAAATGTGGAATCGTTATCTGAAAACTACTGAATTCACCAAACCCTGGTTGTTACGGTTTTTTGATCAAATCAAGTTTTATGAAGTCACTCACGATGAGCTGGTGCAGATCCGTCGTGATTTTCCGCAAGGCAATTATCCACTGAAGATAGAAGAAACCACCTTCAATCTCAAACGCTACAACCAGTTTATTACTGAACATAAAGAGTCGATTGACAGCTTTACCCGCCAGCGTGAACACGCCTTTGAAGAAGAACTGGAACACTGGAAACGCGAGGGTCTTTTACATTTTGATAGTGGCAATGAACCGCAGATCATTGAGGAGGAAAGTGCGCCGCTACCGGAAAATGCTATTTCCGTTGATAGTCCACTCAACTGCAGTGTGTGGAAAGTGGAAGTGGAAATCGGTTCATCCGTACAAGAAGGCGATGTATTGATGATCCTGGAAGCGATGAAAATGGAGATCCAGATAACCGCGACTCAAGCCGGTACCGTCACAGAAATTAAACGACAGGCCGGCGCGCAAGTTGGCATGGGTGATCGTCTGGTCGTTATTTCCGGGGAGGTAGAATAATGGATATGACCATTGATGCCATCCATCAGGCTTATCGTGATGGCAAGCTCTCTCCGCATAAACTGATTGATGAGGTACTGAAACGCGCCGCCACCTATACGGATCGAAATATCTGGATAACCCTGTTATCCCGCGAAGCCATCCAACCTTATCTGGACAATTTAATCGGCCAATCACCTGATAAATTGCCCTTGTACGGAATTCCATTTGCGATAAAGGACAATATTGAATTGGCTGGTGTGGATGTCACAGCTGGTTGTGAAGCCTATCGCTATACAGCAGAGCAATCCGCTCATGTAGTGGAGTTACTGATTAATGCCGGGGCGATTCCGATTGGTAAAACCAATATGGATCAGTTTGCTACCGGGCTGGTCGGTGTGCGTTCACCGGATAAATGGGGCGCCTGCCAGAACAGTTTTGATCCAGAGTATATTTCCGGCGGTTCAAGTTCAGGTTCTGCGGTAGCGGTTGCATTAGGACTGGTGAGTTTTTCTTTAGGCACCGATACTGCTGGCTCTGGTCGGGTACCAGCTGCATTTAACAATCTCATTGGCTTAAAACCTTCGCGTGGTTTGCTCAGTAATCACGGTGTCGTTCCAGCCTGTAAAAGTCTGGATTGTGTGTCTATCTTCAGCCTGACCACCGACGATGCAAACCGGGTATTTGAAGTGGCTGCAGCATTTGATGCGAAAGATGATTACTCCCGGCAAAATAAAGATACTAACCGACGAAATTATGGCCAAATTAAAGATGAATCCTTTAACTTCGCCATTCCGCAAGCTGGACAATTAGCGTTTTTTGGCGACCAGGAAAATGAACAAGGCTTTTATAACTCGGTTGAAACGCTGAAAAAACTTGGCGGCATCTGTCATGAAATTGATTTTGAGCCGTTTTTGACGGCAGCCAGATTGTTATACGAAGGCCCGTGGGTGGCTGAACGACGTCTTGCCACTGCCAATGTTAACCGTGAAGACATGCTGCCGGTTTTACAACACATTCTCGATAGCAATAACACCGCTTCAGCCGAGGATTTGTTTAGTGCCGAGTACCAACTACAGCACTGCAAACAGCAGGTCACCCCGGTACTGGAAAACGTTGATTTTATTCTGACACCAACCACTGGCATGATTTACAAAATCAAAGAGGTTCAGGCCGAACCAATTAAACTTAATAGCCAGCTGGGTTATTACACCAACTTTATGAATCTGCTCGATTGCAGCGCAGTTGCCGTTCCAGCAGGTTTCAACTCAAACGGGTTACCGTTTGGCGTGACACTGTTTTCCAGAGCTTTCAGTGATACCCGCTTATTGTCTTATGCCAATCGATTGCAACAAACATTGAACTTACCGCTCGGAGCAACCTCGTTGCCGCTGGCTGAATCTCCAGCGTTAAACGCCGGGGTTATGGATCGATTAAAGGTCGTTGTCTGTGGAGCACATCTGGAGGGACAACCACTCAATTGGCAATTGCGGGAGCGTGGCGGCAAGTTAATACGCGCCACACAAACCACTACAGATTACCGACTTTATGCACTCCCCGGCGGACCACCAGCCCGACCAGGACTGGTCAGAGATGAACAACAAGGGGAAGCGATTGAAGTCGAGTTATGGGAATTACCCACTGCCAGCTTTGGCTCTTTTGTCGCTGGGATCCCTGCCCCATTAGGTATTGGCAAGGTGCAACTGGCCGATCAGCAATGGTATGCGGGCTTTATCTGTGAGCCTTATGCCATCCCCAATGCCACCGATATCAGTCATCTTAAAGGCTGGCGGGCCTACGTTCAGCAGCAATAAGTCACTTCATGTTTAAAACAAACCGGGTCGGAAAACATCCGGCTCGTTTTGTCTGCAGCAAAAATACTGACCGCTATTTTGACAGGCATCGACTATTCCATTGATTCCCAATCACAACAGTGGGAGTATGTTAGCTCGCCTTTTTTATCTATAGAAGTCTATGAACAAAATCCAATACACCACGATTCGCCCATTAAGAACCTTAAATCTGCTCTCTCAGGAAGAAATCCAACGCATCAGCAATACCAGTGAAGATTTGCACCGTCTGTTTCGTGATTGCGCTTTGGCGATTTTAAATACCGACAGTCATCAGGATGATGCAGAACAGATCTTTCATACCTATGCAGATTTCGATATCAAACTGGTGCCGCAATCACGTGGTGTGGTGTTGGAAATCAAAAATGCCCCGGCACAGTCTTTTGTCGACGATAAAATCATTCGCGGTATTCAGGAGCATTTGTCATCGGCGCTGCGCGATATTATCTATACCGATTTCAAAATTCTTGCCCGGCAAACTTCACCGACATCAGAACAGATCACCGATAGCGTGTTTATGATTCTGCGTAACGCCGATGCCATCAAGCCAAATATGACACCAAATCTGGTGGTGTGCTGGGGTGGTCATTCGATTCCCCGTGAAGAATATGATTACGCTAAACATGTGGGCTATGAACTGGGCTTGAGAAATCTCGATATCATTACTGGCTGTGGTATTGGTGCAATGAAAGGCCCGATGAAAGGTGCGGCGGTGGGTCATGCCAAGCAACAATTCAAAAACGGTCGTTATCTCGGTATCAGCGAGCCGGGGATTATTGCCTCAGAATCACCCAATGCCATCGTTAATGAACTAGTCATCATGCCGGATATTGAAAAGCGGCTGGAAGCATTTGTACGTCTCGGTCACAGTTTTATTGTGTTCCCAGGTGGCGTAGGTACGGTCGAGGAAATTTTCTACCTGCTAAGCATTTTGCTGCACCCGGAAAACAAACAAGGTATTCCGCTGGTGTTTGCCGGCCCCGAATCCTGCCGTGATTATTTCGAGACACTGGATAAATTCCTACGCCGTTGTCTGGGTGATAAGGTGGCTGAACTATATCAAATTGTCATTGGCGAGCCCGCCACAGTGGGCCAAATCATTCGTGATTCCGTGGATCAGGTACATCTTGCCCGTCGTGACTCGCAGGATGCCTATTATTTCAATTGGCAACTGCATATCGATCCGATGCTGCAACAGCCGTTTATTCCTACCCATGAGAATATGGCTTCATTACGTTTGTATCCCGATATGCCAGGTCATGAACTGGCCAGCAATTTACGTTCGGCATTTTCCGGGATTGTTGCCGGTAATGTAAAAGCCTTTGGTATTCGCGAAGTAGCCAAACATGGCCCTTACATCATCAACGGCGATCCCGATTTAATGCGAGCCATCGATGACTTGTTACGTATCTTCGTCCGTGAAAAACGTATGAAACTGGGACAGGACGAAAATGCTTACAAACCGTGTTACAAGCTGCTGGATTAATCCAGCAGTTTAGGGTCTGTTTATCTTTCATCGTCACCACTGCTGGTGTCTATTTTCCATCTTGCAAGGTGTAATTGATAGGGTGTAGGCATTCTCAACCTATGGGATGGACAAATAGGCCCAGCCCTATGGGTTGTGACAGAAAACGCACCACTCTGCGTTGCTCGTCATTTATTTAGAACGGCTAAACTGCACTCCTCGCGCCTTGATTGGTACGTTTTCAGTCCCAACAGAGGCGGCGATGAAAAATAAACAGACCCTCGATAAGCTTTAATCATGCAGATGAAAGACTTTATTCATTACCTGCCATTTGCCATCAATTTTCAATAAATTAAAAAAATCGGTAAAGCGATGACCGGTCCAATTATCTGATTCGAGTCTAACACTGGCTGCTGTGCCAACCACATCGATATGGGTAATTTTGGACTGCATCTCTTTGGCTGGTCCATTTTCATCATTCCAGTCATACAAGCCCTGAATGGGGCCGGCAAATAAATCCGGACCAACATAACCATAAATGGTGGCATCCTGATGAAACGCCGGTTTCATAAGTTCACCACGGCCTGCCACAGCACCATCAATATAATGCTGAATCAGTTTGCTAATGGCCTCGTAATCATCGATTGAAATAGCGCTATTCGACATAATTAACTCCTTGTTGTTAATTCAAGCAGTCAACATAGCATAAACATTTCGGGGAAATTTCCCGCTAAAACCAGCTGTTAGGAAATGATTTTCAGTTGTTTCACGTAAATTAATTCACAGGCATTGGCACCAGTATCATCCCGAGTTAACGAACTGCGCCAGCGCCAGCCATCATCGGCATTCACATTTACCAGATAGCCCTGCAGAGTAATTAATTGTCCCGGACGGATCTGCTTAAGCGTTCTGGCGACTTCATCATTCGCCGCAATCAAATGCATATTGGCGCTTTGGGTTTCAATGTTCCGACGAGGAATCGGAAATGAATCGACCTGCCAGAAATACCAGCGACCGGACTGGCGAATGTTGATCTGTTTAACAACTTCAGGATCCGCCATTTCTCCCCAGCCCAATACCAAATCGGTGGGTGATAAATCAGTTTCACGTCCTAACCAATAATCTTCCCGTGCCAGAACTCTGGCTTCCAGGGTAAATTCAGCCATCGGCTGTATTGCATAGTCATCAAAAGGTATAGGCGGAAGATCTGCTACTTCGGCTTGTAAAGGTGCTTTATCTATGACTTTATCAGGCGCGGCGTAATGGATGGCGTCGGGTGAACAGTAACGCCAGCCAACAAAGATCACCATGATAATGAATAGCCAGCGCCACATAAGCTAATCAGCTAACCATCAATTCGAAAACGGCGGGCAGCCAGGAAGACCAGCAGCAATACTGGTACCCCCATTAAAGCAGTCATCAAAAAGAACTGCTCATAACCAATGCTTTCGACCATCGTCCCGGAATACCCTCCAAGGATTTTCGGCAATAAGGTCATTAATGAACTGAAAATGGCATATTGCACCGCGGTAAACGAGATATTGGTCAGGCTGGATAAAAATGCAATAAAGGCGGCACTCGCCATACCGCCGGACAGATTATCAGCAGAAATCACGATATACAGCATCCAGATATCATTGCCCATTTGGGCAAGCAGCATAAACAACAGATTGGTCAATGCCGATAAAACCGCCCCTAAAAACAGGATGCGCATCACCCCAAAACGTAACGCTAGAATACCGCCAAGAAAACCACCAACAATGGTCATAAACAAACCAAAGGTTTTCACCACCGTGGCAATCTCTGGCTTGGTGAAGCCCATATCCTGATAAAAAATATTGGCCACAACACCCAGCACAATATCGGATATTCGATATAACCCAATCAACGAAAGCAACAACAACGCCATAGATAGGCCGTAGCGTTTGAAGAAATCCTGCACGGGTTCAACATAGCTTCGATGCACAATGCTTTTCTGCGCCCAGCCCATCAAGATCAACACTCTGGCAATAATCACGGCCACCATGGTGGCCAGTACTAAGCGCACTAACTCAACACCAACCGCCGACATAGGGCCATTATTAAAAACGTTAAGTAACTGCAAACGTGCCTGACCAGCCCAGTCGCTGGTAAGATAGAAAGAGGCAATAAATCCGCTTATCGACAACGCAAACGTCAGCATCAACCCCAGATAATCCCGCTTGCGATCCTCATGAACCTTTTTATTTACCTCAGGTTCAGGGCTTAACAAGGTGGTGACCACACCAATCAGCATCAGTGCCGCCATAATTAAATAGCTTTGTCGCCAGGCCAGATAATCGTACTCACCCATTTCAGAGCCAAAATAACTGGCCAGCATCAACGCACCAGCCCCAGCCATCAGCATGCCGATTCGATATCCGGCGATATAACTGGCAGACATTAATGCCTGCAAACGGGTATCGGCAGACTCGATACGATAGGCATCAATCACCACATCCTGCGTCGCGGCTGAAAAGCCCAGTAACACAGCCGCAACAGCCATTAAGGTTAAGGAATGTGTTGCCGGATCGACCATCGCCATCATTATGATCGAAGCGATAATCATCAACTGTGACAAAAATAACCAGCTACGCCGTCGACCTAACAGGCGATGCAAAATCGGTAATGGCAGAATATCCAGCAGCGGCGCCCAGACAAATTTAAATGAATAACCCAGCGCCGCCCAACTGAAATAAGTGACTGCACTGCGATCGACGCCCGCTTCACGTAACCATAGGCTGAGAGATGAAAAAATCAGTAATAACGGCAACCCCGCCGCAATGCCGAGAAACAGCATGGTGACAACTTGGGGGGTAAAAAAAGCCCGCAGACTTTCTTGCCAGGAACGGATACTTGCAATCAAACGTAAGCTCACTGATGAGGTTTAATTCGCTAAAGTAACATTGACGCTTCCGGCAATCCACTCTGAAATGACTGTCGGATCAAGATAGCAATATCTATTGGCACATCCGCAGATGGATTATGAGAAAATATCGAGAACTTACCAACACTAATTCTTAATGGCTAAACAACGAAAAATCATTCACGTGGATATGGACGCGTTTTATGCCTCGGTTGAACAACGTGACTTTCCCGAGCTGAAAGGCAAACCGCTAATCGTGGGCGGTCAACCCGACAGCCGTGGCGTAGTCGCAGCGTGTAGTTATGAAGCGCGCAAATTTGGTATTCATTCAGCGATGGCTTCATCAAGAGCTTATCGTTTATGCCCCGAAGCCATTTTTGTCCGCCCCCGTTTTGATGCCTATAAAGAAGTATCCAACCAAATCCGTGAAATATTCTGGCGTTATGCTTCAGAAGTTGAACCACTTTCGTTAGATGAAGCCTATCTGGATGTCACATACACAGAATCGTTTAACGGATCTGCTACCTTGATTGCCAAAGCCATCAAAGCTGAAATCCTCGCCGAGACTGGGCTCACCGCTTCGGCTGGCGTCTCCTACAATAAATTTCTCGCCAAAATTGCCTCCGATATGGATAAACCCGATGGCCTTTATCTGATCCGCCCCGAGCAAGGTCAGGAATTTGTAAACAAACTCCCCGTCGGCAAATTTCACGGTATCGGCCCTGCCACCGAAGCCAAAATGAAAAACCTCGGCATCCATACTGGTAATGACTTACGGCAGAAGTCCTTAGCCGAACTCACCGAACGCTTCGGTAAATCCGGTCAGTATTACTACAACATCGCCCGGGCGATTGATGAACGCCCGGTACGTAGCTCACGAATCCGTAAATCGCTTGGTAAGGAAACAACCTTTGCCGAAGATATTCTGTCCGTTCCTGAGTTGACGAACATCCTGCTCGGCCTCGCCGAACAAGTGCTTGAAAGCCTCAACAAACACGATATGCAAGGCAGAACCGTTACCGTTAAAGTGAAATATGCTGACTTTCAGCAAGTCACACGGGCTCAAACACTGGATCGGAGTATTGGCTTAGCCGAGTTGCAGGAATGGATTCCGAAGTTGTTGGCTCGGACTGAGGCAGGGAATAAACCGGTTAGGTTGGTGGGGTTGAGTTTGAGTGGGTTTGAATTGCCAGTCGTTGATGAGAAGGGGCAGGCGCAGTTGGATTTGTTACTTAATTCTGAAAATATGAGATGAAAATATGAAAGGTCACAACTATATCGAAGCCTCAATTCACGCAATCTTAAGCTTTCAGATGCTTGAGGAAGTACTAAAAATCTGTATAGGCTTATCTTATGAAATTATTCAACTCTCAGTCCCAAAACCGGTAAAGTTCAGATTTCAGGAAAAAGACATTAACAACCTACCTCTTGGATCCTTAATATCTAAATACAAAGATATATCTTCCAAGCCTGAACAGGCTGATGAGATTAAGAAAATTACTAAATGGCGAAACTTCATTGCTCATAACGCTTTTAGACATGAGTTTCTGTCAAGAACAGGCAAAAGCCCATTCGACAAACACTCACCAGAGGATATAGGTAAAGTTTTGACTGAAACCACACGATTAATTTCCTGTTTGGCTGAGGAAATCAAAGAGCTCCAACAGATTCTAAAATCATTAAAGGGAAATAAGGCATAGTCAGCCCGAAGTTTGGGTTGAGTGTGCAAACCCCAACAAATCAAAATGTTTTTGGCACTAAATTTCGCCCTATGGGGCGAGTTCATTTTCTTTGTTTGCCCAAAGAAAACGAACCAAAAGAAAAGGCACCCCTTATGTTGGCCTGCGGCTTCACTGCGTTGCGTTTTTTGCCAGGGAGACTCACCAAACTCGCTTAGCTCAAACAGGTAAGTCTCTAATCCTGACAAAAAGCCGCTACTCCTCAACACAAAAGGGGGAATCCACGAGCACCACGCTTGTGGCATTTTCCTTGATGCCCTTATGCGAAGCCGAGCATCGCAGAGCTGGTCGGATCAGCATGACGGCTGTTTGAGCGCAGCGAGTTTCCGTCATGCCCGACCAGATCGAGAAGCACAGGGAACCCGCAGGGCGAGCATGGGCTGCCCTTTTCTTTGGTTCGTTTCTTTTGGGCAAGCAAAATAAATGAACGCCCAGCGGCAGCGTGTGATTTTAAATCAAGAAACTATCCGTTGGGTTTCGTTCCTCAACCCAACCTGCATATATCACTAGATTCCCGCCTGCGCGCGAATGACAGCTATCTGTTGAGCTGCATTGAAGTTAGCCCATTCTTAGAGAGATCAAAAAACGTTTTAGGAATTTGATTTAAATTTATTTTTTAAAATCTTAAAACGGCTAAGAGCACATTTAACAAAATTGCCATCTTGGTGTTTAAATTGCTTTTTCAAAGCTTTTTTAACTTCCCAAGTACCTTTATACCCATTAGGGAAAACCACTAAATCACCGGCTTTAAAAGTTGTTGGTGAGCCACCATCATTAGGCGTCATGACACATTCACCTTCAACGATATAAGCGATTTCTGTGGTGACAAATGACCATGGGAAAACCGATACGCCTTTTTCCCATGTTGGCCAGTGAGCCACGCCCAGTTGTTTTAAACGAGCTTCACTGGGGTTGCTGTCCACTGTAATTTCTTTCATTTTAATTCCTAAAGATTGAGATGTATCCCCAAAACCTGACTGTTTTGAGATAAGCGATTTGTGATTTGCCTGCGCTATTTTGCCTGCCTTTGAACGATAAACCGAATTTATCGTCCCGATCCCATGTTAAACCAAGCACAATTTGCCATAATGCCCCTTTCCTTTTATCACTGAATTTCTTATGCAGCATGTCGGGCAACCCGCGCTGGAAGTGTTACAAAACGTTTTTGGTTACAGCGCTTTTCGTCACAATCAGCAAACTATCGTTGACCATGTGATTGCCGGTGGTGATGCCTTGGTATTGATGCCGACCGGTGGTGGTAAATCATTGTGTTATCAGCTTCCAGCACTGATTCGCCCGGGTACTGGTGTTGTGGTTTCACCATTGATTGCCTTAATGCAGGATCAGGTGATGGCATTGCAACAACTGGGCGTGAATGCGGCATTTCTCAATTCCAGTTTATCCGCTGCTGAAGCAAATGCCGTTGAGACTCAGCTTGAAGCCGGCCAGATAGATTTGCTGTATGTGGCTCCAGAGCGTTTATTAAACGAACGCACCCTGTCGATGCTGTCGCGGATTCAGGTTTCACTGTTTGCCATTGATGAAGCGCATTGTGTGTCGCAATGGGGCCATGATTTTCGCCCGGAATATCAGCAACTGCGGATGTTGCATGAACGCTTTCCCGATATTCCACGTATTGCGCTGACTGCTACCGCCGATAAACGCACTCGTATTGAGATCATCGAACAGCTCAATCTGCATGACGCCAATGTCTACCTGAACAGTTTTGATCGAAGCAACATTTTTTATGCCATTGCCGAAGCCAATCAGGCTAAACAACAGCGTTGGCAGTTTATTGAAACTCAACATGCCAACGATGCCGGGATTGTTTATTGCCTGTCGCGTAAAAAGGTCGAGGCAATTGCCGAGTGGCTAACTGACCAGGGTCGCGTCGCTTTGCCCTATCACGCAGGCTTAACCTCACAAATGCGGGCACATCATCAGCAGCGTTTTTTACGCGAAGAAGGCGTGATTATTGTTGCCACCATTGCCTTTGGTATGGGCATTGATAAACCCGATGTACGTTTTGTCGCGCATTTAAATCTGCCAAAAAATATCGAAGCCTATTATCAGGAAACCGGCCGTGCCGGGCGTGATGGTTTACCAGCCAATGCGTGGATGGCGTATGGGCTGCAGGATGTCATCACCCTGCGTCAGTTTATGCAGAATTCTGATGCGCCGGACCTTATCAAACGAGTCGAACATCACAAACTCGATGCCATGTTGGGCTTATGCGAATCCATCAGCTGCCGGCGGCACGCCCTGCTCGCCTATTTTGATGAAACGTCACCGGAAACCTGCGGTCAGTGTGATAACTGTCAGAATCCGCCAGAGCATTTTGATGCTACTGAAGTTGCCCAAAAAGCCTTGTCATGTGTCTATCGGACCGATCAACGCTTTGGGGTGAATTATCTCATTGATGTGTTGGTAGGCAGTGAAGATGAACGCATCAAGACCAACCAGCATGATCAGCTCAGTACGTTTGGTATTGGCTCAGATCTGACCGCTACGCAATGGCGCGGTATCTTCCGCCAGCTTATCGCCACCGGCTATCTTGATATTGATATCAATCGTTATGGTGCATTACGTCTGACTGAAAAATGTCGGTCGATTTTACGCGGTGAACAAAAACTGCTGCTGCGTAAACAGCAAGCCAAACAAACGCTCAGCAAAAAAGAGAAAAAACAATCTACCGTGCGTCCTCAGGATCAGGAGCTATGGGAAGCGTTACGCCAGTTACGAACCGAGATCGCCCAGCAAAATGGCGTGCCGCCTTTTGTGATTTTTCATGATTCAACGCTGCAGGAAATGTGTCAGACCAGACCTAATGATATGCAAGCCATGGCACGTATTTCCGGTGTCGGTGCTCAGAAACTGGAACATTACGGTCAACGGTTTTTAACCGTTATTCAGCAGTTTCCATTATCGGAATTATTAAATAACGGCTTACGTGACACGGTGAATCAGACGTTAATGCTGCATGAACAAGGATTGAGTCCTGATCAAATAGCGAAACAGCGTGAGTTAAAAGTCAGCACGATATACAGTCACCTGTCAGATGGCATTGAAGCGGGTTTGCTGGATGTTAAAAAAGTGCTGGATCTGGCTGATAATGAATTTAATGAAATCATCTCGACCATTGATTCACTTGGTGATGAAGCAGATAGTTTAAAAACCGTTTTTGAAGCGTTGGATGAAGCCTATGATTATGGGGTGATTCGTTGTGTCAGGGCTTCGATTTATTAACGTTTTTAGCTAATTTGGCCTTAATTCGATTTAGCAGTG
This sequence comes from Methylophaga sp. UBA4204, assembly GCF_002379485.1. NCBI lineage: Bacteria > Pseudomonadati > Pseudomonadota > Gammaproteobacteria > Thiotrichales > Piscirickettsiaceae > Methylophaga > Methylophaga sp. UBA4204. The sequence continues at coordinate 19,704 of NZ_DFTU01000108.1, forward strand.
ACTTCGAACCGCTTCACCATTCAGATTTCGCATGAATGCGAGTCAGGGAATTGCGTGCCCAATTCCCTAACAACCCAAGGGCACCCCTTGTGTTGGCCTGCGGCTTCACTGCGTTGCGTTTTTTGCCAGGGAGACTCACCAAACTCGCTTAGCTCAAACAGGTAAGTCTCTAATCCTGACAAAAAGCCGCTACTCCTCAACACAAAAGGGGGAATCCACGAGCACCACGCTTGTGGCATTTTCCTTGATGCCCTTATGCGAAGCCGAGCATCGCAGAGCTGGTCGGATCAGCATGACGGCTGTTTGAGCGCAGCGAGTTTCCGTCATGCCCGACCAGATCGAGAAGCACAGGGAACCCGCAGGGCGAGCATGGGCTGCCCTTTTCTTTGGTTCGTTTCTTTTGGGCAAACAAAAGAAATGAACTCGGGCTTTAGTCCGAAATTGCTAAGTTGAAAGTCACAATACAAGTTATTGAGCGATCGGGGATAACCCATGTAGTTGAATTAACCTGTTACCGATGTATGTGAATCCTAAACTGTCTTTTTGTTTGGTTCGTTTATTTTGATTCGCGACATCCCTGCCGCTCACCCTTCGGGTGCATCCGGCATCCAAATTCATTCCCGATGAATTTGTGGGCAAGCAAAATAAATGAACGCCCAGCGGCAACGACAAGGTTGAAAATCTCAATCCGATTGTTGGGTTTCGTACCACAACCCAACCTACCCTCAATTAGGATTCAAGCCGCTTGATTTCATCTGCCAATACTTGAGACTCCTCGGTAAGCGTAGCAAATTTCCGTATATCACCACTGCGCTGTGCGAGCATGGCTTGCTCCTGTTTTTGAGCAAGCTGCTTTTTTAATTTTTTGACGGGGTCCGACTTGAATAATGAAAACATGGTTTGTTTCTCTGAGATAGATGCTAATCAGAGAGAAACAAACACTGAAAGTTCATTAATCATTAAGTTTGTAATCGTAATCAATGGTCAACGGCGCATGATCAGAGAAACGTTCATCCCGATAAATATCGGTGGCTTTGACTTTACCTTTGAGGCTCGGGCTCATAATATGGTAATCAATGCGCCATCCGGTGTTATTGGCCCAGGCCTGTCCACGATTCGACCACCAGGTGTACTCATGCTCTGCTTGTGGTAACTCACGGAAAGCATCGACAAAATTCATCTCATAAAACAACTTGTCCAGCCAGGCGCGTTCTTCCGGTAAAAAGCCGGAGTTTTTCTGGTTGCCTTTCCAGTTACGGATATCTTCATTTTTATGGGCAATATTCCAGTCGCCGCAAATAATGTAATCACGACCGGATTCTTTCATTTCCTGCATTTTATTTTCGAAAAACTCCATGCAGCGATACTTAACCTGTTGGCGTTCATCACCAGATGTTCCTGATGGCAGATAGAGGGAAATCACGCTGAGCTTGCCAAATCTGGCTTCGATATAGCGACCTTCTATATCGAACTCGGCATTGCCCATACCGGTAATAACTTCATCCGGCTGAAGACGGCTGTAGATTGCTACGCCGCTGTAACCTTTTTTGACCGCGTCGTGGTAATAGCAGTGGTAGCCTTCAGGAGTGAAAATCTTGTCTTCCAGCTGATGTACTTGCGCTTTTGTTTCCTGAATACACACCACATCGGCATCTTGTTTTTTTAACCAGTCAAAAAATCCTTTTCGCGCAGCGGCTCGGATCCCGTTCAAATTCGCTGATATAATTCGCATCATTCACTCGTGCTTGAAAAAAGACAGCATCATACCATTTACAAATGGAAGCAAAATCAGGATAATGCCCGGTTCATATACAAATAGCTGATTCTTAGGAGAAACACTTTGGCAAACTCAGCACAAGCAAAAAAACGCGCCCGTCAGGCGGAAACTCACCGTCAATTGAACGCTAGTCAGCGTTCAGCGATGCGTACTAAAGTAAAAGCACTCAGAAAAGCGATTGCTGTTGGTGATAAAGAACAAGCCGTTGCTGCATTTCAAGCTGCAGTTCCAGTTCTGGATCGCATGGCTCGTAAAGGCCTGATTCATAAAAATACTGCTGCACGTGGCAAAAGCCGTTTAAACAACGCTGTCCGCGCAATGTAATTGACTGTTCTATAGAATCAGCTAAAAAAAACCGGCTCGCGCCGGTTTTTTTATGTCTGTCATTTATCCCGTGACGACCAGATTATCCCGATGAATTAATTCCGGTTCATCAACGTATCCTAATAAGCTTTGAATCGCCTGACTAGGCTGCCCCATAATCCTTACGGCCTCATCAGCGCTGTAATTCACCAGGCCGCGAGCCACTTCCCGCCCCTGCAGATCTGTGCATAAAACCAGTTCACCGCGGGTAAACTGTCCATCTACCTGACGCACACCTACCGGTAAAATACTTCGACCTTGCTGTTTTATTACCGCGACAGCTCCATCATCAAGCATCAGACGACCTTTAGGAACCAAATGTCCGGCAAGCCACTGCTGACGAGCTTTAATCGGTTTAATGTCGGGCCATAGTAATGTGCCCACGCCCTGACCTGCCGCCAGATGACGTAAATTCAGTGGATGTTTGCCAGATAGAATCACCGTAGTCGCGCCGGATCTTGCCGCGCGTCTGGCCGCCGCTAATTTGGTTGCCATACCACCACGGCCTAATTCGCCTTTACTGTCACCGGCCATACCATCCAGATTTGGATTATTGGCCGCAGAAGCTGCCAGCATTCTGGCATTGGGGTTTAATCGTGGATCACTATCAAACAAGCCATCCTGATCGGTCAGGATAACCAAAACATCGGCTTCAACCAGATTAGCGGTCATGGCTGCCAGAGTGTCATTATCTCCAAATCGGATTTCGTCAGTGGCAATGGTATCGTTTTCGTTAACGACCGGCAGAATGCCCATCTCAAGCAAAGTATGCAATGCACTACGCGCATTCAAATGGCGGCCACGATCCGCTAGATCAGAGTGGGTCAGTAGAATTTGTGCGGTGTGAATGCCGTGTTGTTCACATGCCGTGGCATAAGCATGGATAAGCCCCATCTGTCCCACACTGGCTGCAGCTTGTAACTGATGCAAAGCATGTGGACGTTTTCGCCAGCCCAGTCTTTGCATACCCGCGGCAACTGAGCCTGAGGTGACCAGAACGATCTCTTTACCCTGACTTCTCAACTCGGCAATTTCGCCACTCAGCCAGCGAATACGATCCACATCCAGGCCTTCTCCGGGCTTGGTTAATAAAGCACTACCAATTTTAATCACCCAACGTTTGGTTGATAAAAGTTGCTGATGCGGATTTTCCACAGTTATTCCTCGATAGGTTTAGCGGGAGGCTGCTCACTCTGACGTAAATCATCCAAGTATTGCATGATATCTTCACACAACTGCGCGCAACCTTCACCAGTCTGTCCACTGATTTTGTAGACAGGTCCTTGCCAATCAAGACGGGTCAACACTTCCTGTGTGAGTTCGTCACGGATATCATCCGGGACCAAATCCATTTTATTCAGAATCAGCCATTGCGGCTGCTTGCCGAGGGCATCGCTGTAATGGAGTAATTCACGGTTAATAATTTTAACGCTTTCTACCGGATCCTGTTTCACATCAACTGGTGCCATATCAACCAGATGTAATAGCAATCGAGTGCGGGTTAAATGCTTAAGGAACTGAATACCCAAACCGGCACCTTCAGCTGCACCTTCAACCAGGCCGGGAATATCGGCAATAACAAAGCTGCGTACATCTCTGAGTGTCACCACACCTAGATTTGGATGCAACGTCGTAAAAGGATAATCGGCTACTTTGGGTTGGGCGGCAGAAACCTGACTGATAAAGGTGGATTTTCCGGCATTCGGTAAACCCAATAGCCCAACATCGGCTAATAATTTCATTTCAAGGCGTAAGGTACGCTCTTCGCCTGGGGTTCCGTCTGAGGTTTGGCGTGGCGCACGATTGATACTGGATTTGTAGCGGGCATTTCCCAGGCCGTGCCAGCCACCTTTTGCCACCATAAGCTTATCGCCATGTTTGGCTAAGTCACCAATCAGTTCATTGGTGTCTTCATCCCAGGCTTCGGTACCTACGGGTACTTTAATAACCAAATCTTCGCCACGGGCACCGCTGCAAAGTTTGCCGCGGCCATGTTCGCCACGCTGGGCTTTAAAGTTACGTTTATAGCGGAAATCGATAAGAGTGTTTACTTGCGTATCTGCCAGCAGATACACATCGCCACCGTCGCCACCATCACCACCATCCGGACCACCGAAGGGGATATATTTTTCACGACGAAAGCTCAGGCAACCATTACCGCCGGCACCCGCGCTGATTTTTATTTTCGCTTCATCAACAAATTTCATACTGCCGACCAGATAATTTTTTAATAATTGCCACAAACAAAAAACCCCGCATCAGCGGGGCTTTCAGCTGTTTGCCCCAACGGGCTAACAAATTCTTTATTCAGCGATAACGCTTACAAATGTGCGGTTGTTTGCACCTTTGGTTTCGAATAACACTTTACCGTTGGCTGTCGCGAATAAGGTGTGGTCTCTACCGATTCCAACATTACGACCTGCGTGGTAACGGGTACCACGTTGACGAACCAGAATGTTGCCGCCTAATACTGCTTCGCCACCGAAGCGTTTTACACCAAGGCGTTTCGACTCGGAATCGCGACCGTTGCGGGTACTACCGCCAGCTTTCTTATGAGCCATGTTAAATCCTCTTTAAATTTGTCAAATCTTAGGCAGTGATGCCAGTGATTTCGATTTCTGTATAAGATTGGCGATGTCCCATCTGTTTCCGATGGTGCTTACGACGACGGAATTTGATGATTTTGACTTTGTCCGCACGACCAACTGAGGCCACAGTTGCTGTGACTTTTGCGCCGTCTAAGAAGGGTGCGCCAACTTTAATGTCTTCGCCTTCACCGATCAATAAAACTTCACCCAGTTCAATGGTATCACCCACTTCACCTGGCAATTTTTCAACGCGGAGCTTTTCGCCCTCTTTAACTCGGTACTGCTTACCACCAGTCGCGACAATAGCGTACATCGCTTTCTCCAAAAAAATAAATGTTATTGTGGGTAACCCAACAAAAGACCGAGAATTTTAACCGCTTTCTACATTCAGATCAAATGCAAATTGAATTATTTGCGAATCGCTGTTACCCGTGAGAAAGTACGCGTTTAATTCATCTAGAACAGGCAGACAAACGCCCCGTGGATATACAATCCATTTACGCACTCATCCAGCAGGATATGGATTCAGTTGACGCCATGATACAACATCGGCTGCAATCTGAGGTTGTATTAATTAATCAGCTTGGACATTACATCATCAATAGTGGCGGCAAACGCTTGCGCCCGGCTATTGCTTTGTTAAGTGCCCGTGCCTGCAATCATCAGGCAACTGCGCATATTAATCTTGCCACCATCATTGAATTTATTCACACCGCGACCCTGCTGCATGATGATGTGGTCGACAATTCAACGATGCGCCGCGGCCAGGAAACGGCCAACAGCGTATGGGGAAATGAAGCCAGTGTATTGGTGGGTGATTTTCTTTATACCCGCGCATTTGAAATGATGGTGGAACTGGATTCGATGCGCTTGATGCAGATCCTGTCACATACCACCAACGTGATTGCCGAGGGTGAAGTCTTACAGCTACTTAATGTGCATGATGCAGACACCACTGAAGAACGCTATCTGCAGGTCATTCATCATAAAACCGCCAAACTGTTTGAGGCGGCTGGTCAGTTAGGTGCGTTAATCAGTAATGCCTCTGCGGAAATCGAAACGGCATTAGCACAGTATGCGATGCACCTTGGTAGTGCCTTCCAATTGGTGGATGACTTACTCGATTACAGCGCTTCCAGTGAAACTATTGGCAAAAATATTGGTGATGATCTTGCTGAGGGCAAACCGACTTTACCGCTGATTTATGCCATGCAAAATGGCTCCAGGGAACAGTCCGCGGTCATTCGTGAAGCAATTGAACATGGCCAACGCGATAAAATCAATGACATTATTGACATTATCCACAGCACTGGCGCCATTGACTACACTGCCGCGGCAGCCCGCAAGGAAGTCGAGCAGGCCAAGGCCAATCTCAGTATCGTTCCAGATTCACAATACAAAGCGGCCTTAATCGGATTGGCTGATTTTGCTGTTTCCCGCCACTTTTAAATACGGCTATGAGTAGATATTCATTTTGTATATTGAACTTAGCTTGGTTAGGCTGAACGGGTATGGCTGAAATATATAAATATCATATGTTCATTTGCACTCATCAACGCGATGATGGCAGCGATTATTGTGAAGAACACGGCGCACAGTCACTGCGTGATTACGCCAAGCAACGGGTTAAAGAACTCAAACTGAAAAAAGTCCGGGTGAATAATTCAGGTTGCCTGAATCGCTGCAAATTAGGTCCGATCATGGTGATTTATCCGGAAGGTGTCTGGTATCAATATCATGATAAAGCGGATATCGATGAAATCATCGACACCCACCTGGTCAACGGCAAAATTGTTGAGCGGCTATTAAAATGACACCGCAACAATATTGCCGGGATAAAGCGGCGAAAAGTGGTTCAAGCTTCTATTATAGTTTCCTTTTTTTACCCACAAAAAAGCGCAATGCCATTATGGCTCTGTATGCTTTTTGTCGTGAAGTTGACGATGCGGTTGATGAGATAAGTGATCCGTTAGTTGCTGCACAAACTCTCGCCTGGTGGCGTCAGGAAGTAGCAAATACCTTTCTCGGACAAGCCACTCATCCCGTTGGAAAAGCCCTCGCTGAGACCCTGCAGGATTTTGATCTGCATGAAGAATATTTTCACGAAATCATTGATGGCATGGAAATGGACTTAACTGAACATCGTTATCCAGCCTATAAAAATCTGGCCTTATATTGTCATCGAGTTGCCAGTGTTGTGGGTTTACTTTCAGCACAGATATTTGGTTTTTCCGATCGAAGTACGCTGAAATTTGCTGAGAAACTGGGCCTGGCTTTTCAACTCACCAATATTATCCGTGATGTTCGTGAAGATGCTGAGCGCGGCCGTATTTATCTGCCTATGGAGGAAATGCAACAGTTTGGTGTCAGCGAACAAAGTATTCTAGATTTAGAACAAACCGAAGCGCTGACAAAGTTACTCGAATTTCAGACGCAGCGTGCCGAGCAGTTTTATCAGGAAGCGATGCAGCTACTGCCCCCGCAGGATCGGTATCATCAATGCACCGCACTGATTATGGCCGAAATTTATCGCACTACTTTGCAGGAAATTGCCATTGATAATTTCCAAGTAATGAAACAGCGAGTCTCACTTACCCCGATTCGCAAATTATGGCTGGCCTGGTGCACTTACCGACGTGAAAAAAAGCTCGCCAAAAGCCAGAATTAATATGCCCACCCTCATTATTGGTGGTGGATGGAGCGGACTTGCAGCGACTGTCCGTTTAGCCGAAGCTGGGCAGAAGCCCATTCTGTTCGAAGCAGCAAAACAACTTGGCGGGCGGGCCCGCACCGTCAAATGGCAAGATCTCGAAATAGATAATGGTCAGCATCTAATGATTGGTGCATACCAAAACATGCTCGATCTGCTTCAACGAGTCGGTATTGAAGAAAACAGCGTTTTTCAGCGTACAGCTTTGGATCTAAACATCCTTGATTCGAAGTACCTCCCATTACATTTATCTGCACATCGCCTTTTACCCTGGCAACTTGCTCTTTTACCTAGACTTTATTCCAGTCTCGGTTGGCAAGAATTACGGCTTTTTTTACGATTAGCACGTCAAATTAACGTTCCTTCTTTTACAAACAATATTACTGTAGAGCAGTGGTGCCGCCAGACAGGCCAATCGGCAAGACTTATCACACAGTTATGGGGCCCGTTATGTCTGGCGATTTTAAATACACCGATAGAACAGGCTTCAGCCAGTGTTTTTGCTGCAACTCTCAGGGATAGTCTTACCACAAAAAGAAAATCGGCTGATTTGTTGATCCCGAAAAAGCCGCTGGGTGATGTACTGCCTGAACCTTCGAGACGTTTCATAACCGAGCATGGCGGGGAAGTTAGGTTACAGAGTCGTATTGAAAAAATTATTATTGATGCAGGCAAAGTGGCTGGGGTTATTACCGGTAACAAAGAATATATTGCTGCAGATAATATTATTGTCGCCGTCTCCCCCGGTATTCTCTATAAACTTTTAGGTGAGCAGCTTAATCTTCCACCAGTTTCTGAATATCCAATAAGTACAGTCTATCTGCAGTATTCACCGCAATTCCGGCTAAAGGAACCAATTATCGGTTTGAGCAATACCTTACCCCAATGGGTCTTTGACAGGTCAGATCAGTCTCCGGGATTAATTGCCGTCGTTATCAGCGGCCCTGGAGAACATGAATCACTGACTAAACAGCAACTGACTGAACAAGTCGTTTTAGCATTAACAGAGCTTTTACCGGAATTACCGGCTAACTATCACACCGCACATGTTATTCGTGAAAAAAGAGCTACATTTTGTTGCGGAGTGGTTGAAAACAACCAAAGACCAAGCTGTAAAACAACCATTGGTGGCCTTTGGATCGCTGGTGATTACGCTGAAAATCCCTATCCAGCAACACTAGAGAGTGCTGTTATGAATGGCTATCGGGCCGCTGAAAAAATTTTAGCGGGAAAATTCTCCTAACAACATGTCGATATCCTTGCGATTGCTTGTTATACTTGAAGATTAGTTCATTAAACCTAAAGAGGGGATGTCATGTTAAATCGTATGCGTTTAATTTTTACCGGTCTTTTTCTGAGTCTGGCACTGATCGCCTGCAGTGATGAAAGCGATACTGCTGTTACCGATAGTAGCGAAACAGAGACATCATCTCCTGCAACTGTTGAATCTGCTCCTGAAGCAACAGAAGCAACCTCCGAAGGTAGCCAAGACGGTATCCAAGCTGGAATGACCAGAGACGAACTAATCTCAGCTTACGGTGAACCAGATATTGCTCAGGAAAGAATATTAGACCAAATGAATATGGAAACGCTTGAGTGGCATAACGATGACGCCACCATCATTGCACAATTGCTTGATGGTAAAGTTACCTACGGACGTATTGTTCCCAAATCTGAATAAAGACCTGTATGTTGTCACAAGCTGAGCAGTCCATACTCAGCGGTAAAGTAGTGCTTGTTACCGGTGCCCTTGGCGGCATCGGTAGCGAGGTCGCTTTGGCCTATGCAAGACATGGTGCGACGATTATTCTGCTAGACAAAAATATTGCTCAGTTAGAAAAATTGTACGATGTCATTGTGCAGGAAAGCGGCATTGAGCCCGCAATATTTCCAGTGGATTTTAAAGGTGCGACAGCGGATGACTACCAGCAACTTGCACAGACCATAAAAGCGACTTTTGGTCGACTAGATGGATTAGTGCATTGCGCAGCAGATGTAGGACAATTGGCTCCAATCGCCAATCAGGACATCAAACAATGGGCAGAAACACTTCAAGTTAATTTGACGGCCGCCTTTTTACTGACGCATGCCTGTCTTCCCTTGTTACAAACCACCGAACAGCAAAGTTTTATTATTTTCACTACTGACAGTCAGCATGATAAGGCCTATCGTGGTGCTTATGGATTGAGCAAAGCGGCTATTGAATGTTTTTGCCACCAGTTAGCCCTAGAAATGGAAGCTGCCGCGAAAGTCAGGGTGAATTGCATTGAACCTGGCCAAGTAAAAACTAAATTGCATGCACGGGTTTATCCAGCAGCAGATCCTCAACACCTCCCCGAACCAAGCGCGGTCATACCGGCATATCTCTATCTCGCCAGTGACCAAAGCGGCCATTTACATGGCCAATGTGTGAATGCGCAGATGGAATTGCCCGTCAAAGTTTTGGCGTAACTCTATAACACGTTGTATTTATTGATTAATTTAACCATGGCATATATTTAGCATGGTTATTGTAAATTATCTTATTTACGAGCGTGCTCATGATTCATTCATTGCCTTCAGACACTACAAATTTGCGTCGCCTGGAACAGAATACCGTTTCAGTTGTACAAGCGACTCCTGTTTCAGTGGAACGCGAAGATGCGTTGGCAAAACTCCCCTTAATTCTGCAAACTACACTGGATACCAGACAGCTCCTCAGATTGTTTGACGAGCAAATCAAACCATTACTCGCACACAGTGGTCTTCAGTTTACGCATCCAGATAATAAATTTGAGTTCAGATTGGGTGCCAAACGTCATCATAAATGTAACTATCAGCTTGAAATTGATCATGAATATCTTGGTCAATTGACTGTCAGTCGTGCATATCGCTTTTCCGATAGCGAAATCAATCTGGTAGAGGATTTATTGTGCAAACTTGTATACCCACTGAGAAACAGTCTGCAATACGCTCGGGCATTAGATGCTGCTTTAACGGATATGTTAACGCAGCTTCCTAACCGTCAGGCTTATAAAAACACCATTGAACGTGAAATAGATCTGGCTCATCGACTAAAACTGCCGCTATCGCTGATGGTGCTTGATATTGATTACTTCAAGAAAATTAATGACAGTTTTGGGCATCAGGTAGGTGATGATACGTTATGCCGGGTAGCGGATACCCTATTGTCCAGTTTACGTCGCAGTGATGCACTGTTTCGAATTGGTGGTGAAGAATTTGCGATTGTACTCAGCCATAGCAATCATGAAGCGGCTTTGCAGGCGGCAGAAAGATTACGCATGGCGATTAATGAGTTGAACCAGACCAATACCGAGCAGAAGTTTCCCATTTCAGTCAGCATTGGTCTGGCAGATTTGTGTGTCGGTGAATCAGCCGATAACTTGTTTCTTAAAGCAGATGAGGCGTTATATCAGGCAAAATTTGCTGGTCGCAATCAGGTCATATCTTCCCGCGAGATATTTTAACGGTCATTACGTCCACGAATCCGTGGGCCTCGTTTAGCCGGTTGATCATCAGCTTTTCTTGATCTGGGTGAAGCCTTTTTTGCCGGTTTATCTGGCCACTTGGATTTTGGCGTTTTTTCTACTTCCACATCCTTGACTGCCGCCACTTTTTCCACACTACCGCGTTTAGTTGTTTTTGTTTTTAAACCCGCTTCTTCATATAAATATTCCAATTCTTTGCCTTCCAGCATCATCCAGCGGCCAGGCTTTAGTTTATTTGGCATGATGACCGGACCGTAACGCAGACGAACCAAACGGCTTACCTGCACGCCTTGGCTTTCCCACAGTCGTCGGACTTCACGGTTACGTCCTTCCTGAATAACCACATGAAACCAGCTGTTTGCACCTTCACCACCACCT
>NZ_DFTU01000108.1:31133-31647 GCF_002379485.1 Methylophaga sp. UBA4204
CTCCTTCACCACCACCTGGCTGAATATCTGAAAAATGGGCTTTACCATCTTCCAGTTCAACACCATCACGTAAGGTTTGCATCATCTCCGAAGTGACTTCCCCAAGGACACGCACTGCATACTCACGATCCATTTCATTGGATGGATGCATTAACTGATTAGCCAATTCACCATCTGTGGTCAAGATGATCAAACCACTGGTATTCAAATCCAGTCGTCCCACACTGACCCAGCGACCTTCTTCAGGCACAGGTAAAGATTGATATATGGTTCTGCGGCCTTCCGGATCATTGCGAGTACACACTTCACCTACCGGTTTGTGATACAGCAAAACCTGCGGCATGCTTTGTTGCCAGATGCGCTTGGATGATAAAGGTCGCCCTTCAAGTGTGACTCTATCCTTTTCAGTAATCTGATCACCCAGCGTTGCTGGAACACCGTTGACCTGTAATTTTCCATCCTTGATCCAGCTCTCAATCAAACGTCGTGAGCCATAGCCGGCACGTGCCAGTAC
>NZ_DFTU01000108.1:31749-34535 GCF_002379485.1 Methylophaga sp. UBA4204
CATAGCCGGCACGTGCCAGTACTTTTTGTATTCTTTCAGCCATAATAGTTTTTCCTTGGGCCAGTTTATTATTCATCGCCAACACTGCTGGAAACGAGATTTGTTTATAACAAGGCGGAAATGATGAAATGTACTCATTCTACATAGGTCATTTCTAACGCAGATGTAGACAAATCTCGTCCCAGCCCTATGGGTTGTGACTGAAAATGTGCCACTTCCGTCCACGAATGGACGATATACCGCGCGTCTAGGGAGGTGCGCACCGGTCTAATATGTTAATCGTTTATTGTGGGCCACTACCAAAACGCCGAGAGCGTTTTTGAGCGCAAGCACCACTAGGGGTGAGATACCTGGAATTATCTCACAACCTCTCTTCTCTCACCTTGTTTGGCTGGTTTTCAGTCATAACAGAGGTAGCTATTAAAGATAACTTGGCCCTGTAGACTATTTATAAGCCAGCCCCATTGCTGCACGAACTTCGCTCAATGTTTCCTGAGCCACTTCTCTTGCTGCAGCACTGCCATCATCAATAATACGTCGTACATCTTCTGGATGTCTGCTGAAATCATCTGCCCGTTCACGGATAGGTTTGAGTTCGGCAATCACCGAATCGATCAATGGACCTTTACAATCAAGGCAACCGATTCCAGCCGAGCGGCACCCTTCCTGAACCCATTTTTTCTGACCTTCATCTGAATAGACTTCATGTAATTGCCAAACCGGACATTTATCGGGTTCACCCGGATCGGTGCGCCGTACTCGGTTTGGATCAGTTGGCATGCGCTTAATTTTTTCGGCGACAGATTGATCCGATTCACGCAATGAAATGGTATTGCCATAGGATTTGGACATTTTCTGTCCATCCAGTCCTGGCATTTTAGGAGCTGGTGTCAGCAGTGCTTTTGGTTCGGGCAGGATAACTTTACCGCCACCTTCCAGAAAACCAAATAAACGCTCCATATCACCAAGCGCCAGACTTTGCTGATTTTTTAAGAGTTCACGAGCAGTCTGCAACGCTTCTGCATCACCCTGCTCCTGATAGGCTTTACGCAAATGATTATATAACTTGGCGTTTTTCTTACCCATTTTCTTTACAGCTGCTTCGGCTTTTTCTTCAAAATCCGCTTCACGTCCGTAAATATGATTAAAGCGACGGGCAATTTCACGCGTTAACTCAACATGCACCACTTGATCTTCACCAACCGGTACCTGACCTGCTCGATAAATCAAAATATCAGCACTTTGCAGCAGCGGATAACCTAAAAAGCCATAGGTCGATAAATCTTTTTCTTTAAGCTTTTCTTGTTGATCTTTATACGTTGGTACACGTTCCAGCCAGGATAGAGGCGTGATCATCGATAATAACAAATGCAGCTCAGCATGCTCCGGCACCCGTGATTGCAGGAATAATGAAGCGGATGATGGCTCAATTCCGGCAGCCAGCCAATCAACGACCATTTCCCAGACACTTTCTTCAATCACTCGACTATCTTCATAGTGAGTCGTCAACGCATGCCAATCAGCAACGAAAAAGAAGCAATCAAATTCGTGTTGTAATTTAATCCAATTTTTCAGCACACCATGATAATGCCCCAAGTGCAATTGCCCTGTCGGGCGCATGCCTGAAACAATACGACGTGACTGATACGCTACCGTGTCCAAAATAATCTCCTGATGAGCTTGCTCAATTCAGTGTTTTATAAAATAAAGAATACTTGCATTGGCATATCAAAAATAAATGCCAGCAATCCCATATAAGCCTGCATCAAAGGCCATAAAATCATCATAACGATGCCAAAATAGAGTAATGCCAGCAAGATAAAAAAGCCGTAAGGTTCAACTTTTTCTACTCGCCAAGCTAACTTAGGCGGCAAAATGCTGACTAATACTCTGCCGCCATCCAATGGAGGCAAAGGTAACAGGTTTAGCAACATCAACATGCCATTCACTAATACACCTGCCACACCCATGTAAATCATCGGTCCGGAAATCAGTACGTCATTCATGGCCAACACCAAGCCTAGCTTGGCGACCATAGCCCATAAAAACCCCATTACCAGATTAGCTCCGGGTCCAGCCAAAGCCACCCAGGCCATATCTTTTTTTGGATTGCGCAGATTCTGAAAAGTCACCGGTACCGGTTTGGCCCAGCCAAACATGAATCCGGTAAACATAAGCAATAACCCCGGAACCAGAATAGTACCCAGCGGATCAATATGCTTGATTGGATTGAGTGTCAGACGCCCCATCATCTGGGCCGTTTTATCACCCAGTTTTAACGCAGCCCAACCATGTGCGACTTCATGTACGGTAATCGCAAATAAAACCGGTAATGTCCAGATAATGATCTTCTGGATCAGACTAAACTCGTCACCCATGAATTTTATCTACACCGCCCATATAGGCACGAAGTGGCTCGGGGATAATAACGCTACCATCGGCCTGTTGATGATTTTCCAAAATGGCCAATAAGGTCCGGCCGACAGCCAGCCCTGATCCATTAAGCGTATGAACCAGTTCAGGTTTTCCCGTTTCAGGGTTCCGCCAGCGCGCCTGCATGCGGCGTGCCTGAAAATCACCAAAGTTACTGCAGGATGAGATTTCACGATAGGTATTCTGGCTGGGTAACCAGACTTCCAAATCATAGGTTTTAGTAGATGCAAAGCCCATATCACCGGTACAAAGCAGCATCTTGCGGTAGGGTAAATCCAGCATTTGCAGGATTTTTTCAGCTTGTCCGGTCAGTTGCTCATGCGCTTCAGCTGATGCTTCTGGCGCAACAATTT
>NZ_DFTU01000108.1:34579-35183 GCF_002379485.1 Methylophaga sp. UBA4204
ACAGCATTTGCAGAATTTTTTCAGCTTGTCCGGTCAATTGCTCATGCGCTTCAGCCGAGGCTTCCGGTGCAACGATTTGTACCAGTTCGACTTTTTCGAATTGATGCTGACGAATCAGACCACGCACGTCACGCCCATGCGATCCGGCTTCACTGCGAAAACACGGTGTATGAGCGACAAACTTCAATGGCAACTGTGCAGCATCAACAATACTGTCACGCACAATGTTGGTTACTGGAACTTCAGCGGTTGGAATCAGATAGAGCTGGCCATCATCAACGGCAAACAAATCTTCGGCAAACTTAGGCAATTGTCCGGTACCACGCAATGAATCAGCGTTGACCAGATAAGGCACGTAGGTTTCAGTATAGTCATGCTCGGTAATATGAGTATCCAGCATCAACTGGATTAATGCCCGTTGCAGACGGGCCAGTTGTCCGGTTAACGTTACAAAACGCGCACCCGTAATTTTGGCCGCCGTTTCAAAATCCATCTGCTGCAGACCGGCGCCCAGATCCACGTGATCTTTCGGTTCAAAATCAAATTGACGCGGCGTACCCCAACGAGAGACTTCTACATTGTCGTTTTCATCTTTACCGGCAGT
>NZ_DFTU01000108.1:35256-37172 GCF_002379485.1 Methylophaga sp. UBA4204
TTTACCGGCAGGTACATCGGCCTGCGGGATATTCGGCACTCCCATTGCCAGCTCATTAAGCTGTTCCAGAACTTTAGCTAATCTCGCCTCGGCAGCTTTATGCTGATCGCCTAAATCATCAATTTCGGCCAGTAATGGCGCAATATCCTCACCGGAAGCTTTTGCCTTACCTATCATTTTGGAACGAGCATTGCGCTCAGTTTGCAATGTCTGCGCATCAAGCTGTGCCTGACGGCGTTCTGCTTCCAGGGTTTCCAGCAATCCAACGTCAAGCTGAAAGCCACGACGAGCCAAACCTTTTGCAACTTCCTGCGGTTCGGTACGTAATAATTTGAGGTCTAACATGTTAAATTCCGCTTTGAACTGGCCAGCTGACAATATGATCAGCCTCAACCAGTGTTTTTATTGTGGTGATGATATCGTTTATTTGTTCCGGTTTATCAAAAAGTTCAATAACCATCGGCAGATCCGACGAAAGATCCAATAATGAAGCTTTATGCACTAACCCATCTGACCCCAGACCCGCGATGCCGCGAAATACGGTAAAGCGAATTTTATTCTGCTCAAGCCACTTAATGACCTGCCGTACTTCATGCCGACCATCAGATAAATAAATTCTTACCAATGTCAGATTCATAGCTGTCTTCCAAGACTAATACCCAACCAGGTGGCCGCAAGGCATAATACAACGCTTAAAAATACATTTAATCCCGCTTTGATAAAAGCGCCATTTTCCATCAAGGTAAAGGTTTCCAGAGAAAAGGTTGAAAACGTGGTAAATGCACCGAGTAATCCGACCAGCAAACCAGCACGCCATTCCGCCGCTACGGCAAGTTTTTCAATCAGCAGAATGAACAGCACCCCTATAAGCAAAGAACCCAGGACATTCACTGCTAATGTTCCATAGGGAAAGTCACGACCGAATAATTTATAAACGCCGTTAGACATAGCAAAACGCATTATAGCGCCAACTGCGCCACCTACAGCGATAGCAAAAAGTTGTAACACGAAAGATGCCCTGTTATTAGCAAGTGAGTTATTTTACCTGAATCACGGCAAAGACTGGCAGCGAATGTCAGGAGACACGATTTTCCAGCTTCAGCAATTTCCAGAAAATGCTGCAAAAGCCACTAGCAAATCAACGTTAATTAAACTTAGGAGTAAGTTCTCCACTACGATAACGCTCTACCATGTCATGTAATGAAATGGGTTTGATTTTACTGGCATGGCCGGCACTGCCAAACGCTTCATAACGTGCCTGACAGATTGCCTGCATCGCTTTGGTCGCTTCTTTATAAAATTTACGCGGGTCAAACACCGCTGCATTTTTTTCATCGTTCAAAAACTGGCGGATAGAACCGGTTGAAGCCATCCGTAAATCAGTATCAATATTTACCTTACGCACACCGTATTTAATTCCTTCAACAATTTCTTCCACTGGCACACCATAGGTCTGGCCAATATTTCCACCATGGGTATTAATGATTTCCAGCCAGTCCTGCGGCACAGAACTGGATCCATGCATCACAAAATGGGTATTGGGCAAACGTTGTTGCAAGGTCTTCAAATGACTGATGGCAAGCACTTCACCGGTGGGTGGTTGGGTAAATTTATATGCACCATGACTGGTACCAATGGCAACCGCCAACGCATCTACCTGGGTTTGCCTGACAAACTCAACAGCTTCATCGGGATCGGTTAACAACTGACTATGATCTAATTTACCTTCAGCACCGTGACCATCTTCCTCGCCCATCATGCCGGTCTCCAGTGATCCGAGACAGCCAAGCTCACCTTCGACTGAAACACCACATGCATGGGCCATTTCACTGACTTTACTGGTCACGTTTACGTTGTAGTCAAAATCTGAAGGAGTTTTCATATCTTCCAGCAGGGAGCCGTCCATCATCACCGAG
>NZ_DFTU01000108.1:37321-43229 GCF_002379485.1 Methylophaga sp. UBA4204
ATGCATGACCAGGGGGATATGCGGATAGGCTTCAATCGCAGCCAGAATCAAATGCCGTAGAAAGGGCTCACCAGCGTAATCACGTGCTCCGGCACTGCCTTGCATTATTACTGGACTGTCGACGGCATTAGCGGCCTGCATAATGGCATGTACCTGCTCCATATTACTGACATTAAATGCGGGGATGGCAAATTGATGCTCTGCCGCGTAATCAAGTAACTGTCGCATAGAAACGAGTGCCATTAGCTAACCTCCAACCATTCATATTTATTCACAACTGCTACCTGAGGGACGTGGTTCAACCAACGTTCCAACTTTGACAATTTTCATTGCACTGGTGCTACCTTGAACTTCGAGGTCTCCCTTGGTGATAATCACTATATCACCCTCTTTGACAACACCTCGACGCTGTAATTCTTCTATGGCCTCCTTGTTCAAGGCCGCGTGATCCGTATGTTCAACCACAAAACTTACCGGGTAGACACCACGGTAAAGCGTGACCCGCCGTCGGGTAGCCACATGAGGAGTTAATGCAAAAATTGGTATTCCCGAACTAATACGTGACATCCATAATGGCGTGGCTCCGGATTCTGTCATCGTGGCAATAGCTTTAACATCCATATGATTCGCCGTATACATCGCAGCCATCGCAATAGCCTCATCAATTCGTGCGAATTTTGAATCCATGCGATGACGTGAAACACGTATTTCACGTTGCTGTTCCGCCTGTAGACAGATACGATCCATGGCTTCAATGACTTTAACCGGATAATGTCCGACTGCGGTTTCCCCGGAAAGCATCACCGCATCGGTACCATCCAGCACGGCGTTGGCCACATCAAACACCTCGGCACGGGTTGGAATGGGGCTTTCAATCATCGATTCCATCATTTGCGTCGCAGTGATAGTCAATCGATTCATACGTCTGGCTTTAGCGATTAGCTGCTTTTGAATCGGCGGTAATGCAGCATCCCCCATTTCCACCCCTAAATCACCTCGAGCGACCATAATGCCTTCTGAGGCTTCAATAATGGCATCAATATCATCCAGCGCTTCAGCTCGTTCAATTTTGGCAATAATCCCGCCATAGCCCCCGGCTTCACGCAACAGACGACGTGCCAAATGAATATCTTCAGCACTTCGGGGAAAAGATACGGCGAGGTAATCAGCCTGCATTTCAGCAGCTGTTTTTATATCGGCCATATCTTTAGCTGTCAGCGCTGATGCCGATAATCCACCTCCCTGCCGGTTAATACCTTTATTGTCTGTGAGCATGCCTCCCACGGTAACGCGACAGTGAATCTGTTGATCAATAACCGATTCAACCCATAACACAATGCGGCCATCATCCAATAACAACGTGTCACCACGCTTAACATCATGGGGGAGTGATTTGTAGTCGACCCCGACTTGATTGCTATCACCGTTATTATCTGCCAGGGCCGCATCCAGAGTAAAAGCTTCCCCTTCAACTAGTTTCACACCACCATTCTTAAATCGAGAGATGCGAATCTTCGGTCCCTGCAAATCAACTAATACGCCAACCTCACGTCCAAAGTCGCTGGCACGGTTACGCACCCTGTCAGCCATATCAATATGCGATTGCGATGAACCATGCGAGAAATTGAGCCGTACAACATCCATGCCTGCCGATATCATCGTGTCAAGAACGGCATGATCTTTTGTTGCAGGTCCCAAGGTAGCAACAATTTTCGTTCTTCGACGGGCAGCCATAATTAGTTACTCATTAATTTACTCGCGGGCACGTTGCTCAAGAATTTCCACTGCAGGTAACTTCTTGCCTTCAAGGAATTCCAGAAAAGCACCACCACCGGTAGAAATATAAGAAACATCATCACAAATTTTGTATTTAGATACTGCTGCCAACGTATCACCGCCGCCAGCAATCGAGAAAGCATCTGATTCCGCTATTGCCATCGCTATTTCTTTGGTGCCTTCACCAAATTGGCTGAATTCAAAAACACCTAACGGACCATTCCATACAACCGTACCAGCTTGTTTAATAATTTCAACCAGCTCCGCAGCAGATTTTGGTCCGATATCAAAAATCATGTCGTCATCCGTTACCTTATCTACTGCTTTTAATTCCGCTTCTGCATTTTCGGCAAAATGTTTACCGCAGACCACGTCTTTGGGTACGGGTATATTGCCGCCACGGCTCACAGCTTCTGCTGAAAGCTTTTTACAAGTATCGATCAGATCCGGCTCATAAAGTGATTTACCTACATTATGACCAGCTGCCGCAATAAATGTATTGGCAATACCACCACCCACAATCAATTGGTCCACTTTCTTCGACAGGCTTTCCAACACCGTAAGTTTGGTAGACACTTTTGAGCCGCCTACGATAGCAACCATTGGCCTGGCAGGATTATCCAGCGCTTTGGATAAAGCTTCCAGTTCCGCAGATAATAAAGGCCCGGCACAGGCAATCGTGGCATATTTGGCAATACCGTGTGTTGAAGCCTGAGCACGATGCGCGGTGCCAAATGCATCCATAACAAACACATCACACATCTTGGCCATACGTTTTGCCAGATCATCATTATTGGCTTTTTCACCAATGTTGAATCGTACATTTTCACACAAAACAACTTCACCTACTTCGACTGGAATAAATTCTGGCTCCAGCCAGTTTTGTTCCAAACGTACCGGTTTTTCCAAGAGGGCCGAGAGATAATTGGCAACCGGAGCTAATGAATATTTATGTTCATATTCTCCTTCAGTAGGTCGTCCGAGATGAGACATAATCATAACTTTGGCACCTTTCTCCAATGCCAGATTTATGGTCGCTAAAGAAGCGTGGATACGAGTGCCATCTGCAACAACACCTGATTTGAGTGGAACATTCAAATCTTGTCGGATCAACACACGTTTTCCAGCCAAGTCCAAATCGGCCATTTTTATTACTGACATAAGGTATTGCCCTCTTGTGTAAATTTTGTGAACCAGTTCTGATTATAGCCTTCAAAATACATAAAAAAAGGCCTCCTTCACAGGAAGCCTTGAATTAATTGTTGAATGGCTAAAATGAATTAACGCGCAACATGCTCAACCAAACGCATCATGTTGCAGGTATATCCATATTCATTGTCATACCAGGCAACGACTTTTACAAAGGTGCCATCAAGTGCAATACCTGCACCTGCATCAAAATTTGAAGGTGCAGTATGACCACGGAAATCTGTGGAGACCACATTTTCTTCGGTGTAACCCAAAACACCTTTCAACTCACCTTCGGCAGCAGTTTTCATTGCTGCGCAAATTGATTCATAGCTGGCATCGTTGTTTAATTCAACGGTTAAGTCGACTACGGAAACATCTGAAGTAGGCACCCGAAAAGCCATCCCGGTCAATTTTCCATTTAATTCCGGCAGCACCTTGCCTACTGCTTTTGCGGCGCCGGTGGATGACGGAATAATATTTTCCAGAATACCGCGACCTCCACGCCAGTCTTTCATTGACGGGCCATCGACAGTCTTCTGTGTTGCTGTGGCAGCATGCACCGTGGTCATCAAACCACGCTTAATACCAAAACTGTCATGCAGGACCTTGGCAACCGGTGCCAAAGCGTTAGTTGTGCAGGAGGCTGCTGAAACAATTGCCTGACCAGCATAACTGTCATGGTTCACGCCATAAACAAACATTGGCGTGTGATCTTTGGAAGGTGCAGATTGCACGACTTTTTTAGCGCCGGCAGCAATATGTGCCTGACAGGAATCTTCCGTCAGGAAAAAGCCGGTGCATTCAATAATTAAATCGGCACCAACTTCATCCCATTTCAAATCAGCAGGGTTGCGCTCAGCGGTAACACGAATGGTTTTACCATTAACAACCAGATGACCGTCTTTCACCTCAACATCACCTTCAAAGCGGCCATGTACAGAATCAAATTTGAGCATATACGCCAGATAATCGGGATCAAGTAAATCGTTGATTGCCACGACTTCAATCTCAGGGAAATCTTTTGCTGCAGCACGAAATGCCATACGGCCGATACGGCCAAAACCATTAATACCCACCTTGATAGTCATTCTGTTTCCTTTGAATCGGTTTGATATTATGCCTCAGAACTGAAATCTTACCGAAAATTGCAGTTATGAGACTTGGAACTGCTTATCTTTCATCGCCTCCCGCAATGGTGCGATGAAAGATAAACAGACCCTTTTAAAAAAATGACCAGTAGATTTGCATCTACTGGTCATCTCCATTTAGCTCGCTAAAAACAGTTCTTTAATTACAGAACTGATTTAACGGTTTTAACAACGTTTTCGACAGTAAAGCCGAAGTGTTTCATCAAAACACCGCCTGGAGCAGATTCACCGAAGGTATCGATACCAACAGTGCCGCCTTCCAGACCAACGTATTTACGCCAGAAGTCAGTTACACCGGCTTCAACAGAAACACGTTTCACTCCTGGAGTCAGGATGCTGTCTTTATAAGCCTGATCCTGACGATCAAAGACGTTCGTTGAAGGCATAGAAACAACACGTGCATTTACACCGTCGCCTTTCAGCGCTTCTTGTGCTTTAACGGCCAGATCCACTTCTGAACCAGTTGCGATCAGAATCACGTCAGCTTTACCGCCTTCGGCTTCTGACAACACATAAGCACCTTTACGAATCGCATCAAAAGCAGCTGTGTCGTGTTTACGACCAGGAATACCCTGACGGCTCAATACCAGACTGGTTGGGCCATCCATACGCTCAACAGCTGCAGTCCAGGCAATCGCAACTTCAGTTTCATCAGCAGGACGCCATACATCCATGTTGGGGATGTAACGCAGACCAGCTGTATTTTCGATTGGCTGATGCGTAGGACCATCCTCACCCTGACCGATAGAGTCATGGGTCAATACCGCAATGGTACGAATTTTCATCAAGGCAGCCATGCGCAGCGCTGATTTGGCATAGTCAGAGAACATATGGAAAGTACCACCATATGGCAGCAGACCACCGTGCAATGCCATACCATTCATGATGGCAAACATACCAAACTCACGAACACCGTATGAAATGTAGTTACCCATCTCTTTACCAGACACATGTTTAAAGCTTGAACAGCTGGTCAGGTTTGAACCGGTTAAGTCAGCAGAACCACCAATGAATTCTGGCAAAATAGGCGCCAATGCAGCGATAACGTTTTGTGATGCTTTACGTGAAGCAACACTTTCTGCTTTTTCGTTCAGATCAGCAATGACTTTGGCTGATGCTTGTTTCCAGTCAGCAGGCAATTCACCGGCCATACGGCGTTTAAATTCTGCTGCCAGTTCTGGATATTCTTTAGCATAAGCATCGAATTTCTTGTTCCACTCAGCTTCAGCGGCATCGCCTTTCGCTTTAGCATCCCAACCTGCATAAACATCTTCTGGAATAACAAATGGCTCGTATTCCCAACCCAGTTGCTTACGGGTCAATTCAACTTCTTCTTCACCTAATGCTGCACCATGGCAATCATGGCTTGAACATTTGTTTGGTGAACCATAACCAATGATGGTTTTGCAGCAGATCAATGATGGTTTATCAGTGACTTTCTTCGCTTCTGCGATGGCTTTGTTGATTGCATCAGCATCATGACCATCAACAGATTGAACATGCCAGCCATAAGCTTCAAAACGCTTAACAGTATCATCGGTGTACCAGCCATCAATGTGACCGTCGATAGAGATATTGTTGTCATCCCAGAATGCGATCAGATTGCCCAGGCCCCATGTACCGGCCAAAGAACATGCTTCATGAGAAACACCTTCCATCAGACAGCCATCACCCATAAATACATAGGTATGGTGGTTAACGATGTCATGACCAGGTTTGTTGAACTGATGTGCCATTAACTTTTCAGCCATCGCAAAACCAACGCCGTTGGTAATACCTTGGCCTAATGGACC
>NZ_DFTU01000108.1:43379-44541 GCF_002379485.1 Methylophaga sp. UBA4204
AGCAATGAGTAAATCAGCATAGAGCCGTGGCCATTAGACAAAATGAAACGGTCACGATCAGCCCATTTCGGGTTGTTCGGGTTATGTTTCATGTGGTCATTCCACAATACTTCAGCGATATCCGCCATACCCATTGGGGCACCCGGATGGCCGGAATTCGCTTTTTGCACTGCATCCATACTTAACGCACGGATTGCATTTGCTAAATGTCTACGTGTAGCCATTATCTACGTTCTCCTATTAAAAAAAATTAAGCTGCCCGCCATTTGATGGAACAGCCCATACTGGGTATCTGTTGTTCTGGACCATGACCGGTTTGAGCAACTTGTTTCATCGCTTCATATAAGTCACGGCGTACGTCCGCTGGAGCGGCTTCTTTGCGGCTGGCATCAAGGCGACCACGGTATTGCAACTTCAAATCTTTGTTGTAACCAAAAAAATCAGGAGTACACACCGCGCCATAAGCTTGAGCAACCTCTTGGCTTTCGTCATACAGATAAGGGAAAGAAAACCCGTTTTGTTCAGCAACAGTTTTCATGTTGTCAAAAGAGTCTTCTGGATAATCAGCGACATCATTGGCAGAAATTGCCACAGAATTGATGCCCAGCTGTTTAAGTTCGTTGGTATCACGGATCAGTCTATCCATAATGGCTTTGACATAAGGACAATGATTACAGATGAACATGATTAACAAACCATTCTCACCACGACAGTCTTCCAGTGTCCAGATTTTGTTGTCTGTGCCCGGCAGGGCAAAATCTATGGCCGCTTGGCCAAAGTCACAGACGGGTGTCTCTAAAGCCATTAAGATCTCACTTTAGTTCCTGTTTTTAGGCAATTTCGGTGATATTTAACCACACGAAACCAATTTGGAGTTCAGCATATTACCAGACAATTTAGATAATGCGAAATAAGCCAATTCGCCAGAATAAGTTCGCTAGGTTTTTGTATATTGAGACAAAACCGATATATTCGCAGCACTTGTTTTAGTCAGCATACTTTATTCAGCGACTTCATTGACCAACATTGCTCTGCGCTCAGCATTATCAGGGTGAGAATCAAGATAACTTTGCCAACCCGCTGCCTCAGCAGTTGGTGTGACAAGCCAGCCTTTCTGTTGAGCCTGTTGTAAGCCTCCAGGAGTTTCACACAGGGATGATTG
>NZ_DFTU01000108.1:44613-44983 GCF_002379485.1 Methylophaga sp. UBA4204
AGCTTGTAAGAAAAAATAGGCACGACATCTGATATTGAGTTCAATACGATCCAATAGATCAGCCAAATGAAAGCCTGCTATCTGATTGGAGTGCATATATCGCAAAGCAAAGCGATCCGCTTCGCGCTCAAAATCTCTTGAATAGGCACTCTGCATCATCACGATAGGCATGCCCATAAAGACTTCGGCAATCCCTGATGTATCACCGACAAAAGCCATTGCCATCACCACTAGCAATGAACTCTGCATCACCGACTGGGTTCCATGCCTGTGGGCCACATGGCCAATCTCGTGCAACAGTACCGCAATCAACTCTTCAGGTTGCTCTGCCAGTTTCACCAGCTCATCGGTGAACACTATTGTGCCATCG
>NZ_DFTU01000108.1:45146-48532 GCF_002379485.1 Methylophaga sp. UBA4204
TTGCTCACTAAACGACTGAAACTTTGCTAAAAGTATGTCTCGTTGCTGTTGAGGCAGTTCTGAGGGAGACAAAACCGTCTCATCCAGCAACCGAAGTGTATGACTTGCCGCCTTATCAGAAATAGTTGAGGGTAACCAAAAAGCCATTTTTTTTGCTGCAGCTGGCACACCATATTGCATCATGACGTAGCCAAACCCGACAAACAGTATCAGCGCAAAGAAAACCAGTTGCCAGCGACTTTCAAGCAGATGAATGAGTCGGGAAAAGCCATGACCTTTGACAATAAGCAGCTGATCGATGGTCTCATTATCCAGACTTTCAAATTTCTGACCTTGCTGAAAATACAATTGTCGGCTAGTGTTACCCAAACGTGAGGAAATTTTCAGCTCATTCAGTGAACAGCAAGCCAACTGAGTGCCATCCGACCGGTCTACAACTTCAATATCCTGCTCGGAAATATGCCGTAAAAATGCAGCGCGCTGTCTGGAAACACCTTCTTCATACCAGAAGCCATCGATCCGTACACGCTGCCAAAGCGGTTGCATTATTAAAAACCGACATCCATATCAAACACATCACTGACACCTTCCCCCAATGGTCCCACACGCTGACTGACATCATTTGAAAACTGATTCAAATCGCCTGCCACCAGCATTTTAGTGTGTATCGCTTTATACGCAGCTACCCGAACTTTTGCCCATGGAATAAACAAGCCTAAAGTGAGCACAATCGCCACAGTATTACTCAAAACCAACCACATATAAGACGCTGTGGTGTAGTTGGCAGAAAAAGCATGAGAAGAGAGTGTGGCATGGTTAAAACGTAAATTTGTCGTCTTTACGGTAAAAAATACAAACAACGTGAGATACATCATCACGCTTAACAGCATCGTCAGAATCCCCACGGCTTCCCGGTTTAAAAGCGTTACCAGCAGAAATACCCCAAAGGACGTCATAAGAACGATGCCAACCATCGCCAAAGCAATTTTATAGTAGGCACTGGCTTGAGGTTCGAACTCAAATGCCGTATCACCATAGCGCATATTTCTCACCAGAAAACACTGCTGTTTATAAATGGCATAAGGCATCAGCAGAGAAAAAGTCACTAAACCGAGAATCGGCCAGAGAATATAAACCTTGAAGGCTTCACTATATTGGCCATCAAATCCAAACCGCACATTGCGATATTCACTATAAAAAGCATTGAATGTCAGTGATTTTACCACCAGCCAGGGAAATAACACGATGAACAGTAGACCAAATATCACGCCTGTAGCCGGGAAAAGTGAAGTGGTAACAATATAGAACACAAAAAAAGCAAAGGCTATCAGTCGCCCTTTGAGAATCTGCAACGGAACGGCTTGATAGCTAAAGCTTGCTCCATCCAGCTGAGTATTTGCATAGAAGTACTGTTTATTACGGACTTTGGCCCAGGCTGAATATATGCCCAAAGTCATAATCGTGAGCACGATATTAACTATCCAAATCCGGAAATATTCAGCACCTTGACCACTGAAAAAAAATGCCCTTTGTCGAGGCTCAACTTCAGCTGCTATCTCAACATCCTGCGTTGGAGCCAAACCATCATTTTTTGCAGCCTGCTCCATAGCCGGCAGTCGTGGTTCTTTTTTATCATGCCTTATCAAATAGGATTCGGCACCGGCACTCTGCAACTCTTCCTGTTGTCGCTGAGCCTGCTCGTAACCCACCCCCTTCAACACAATCGCATGTTTCTGCTGGAACAGTTCGCTAACAGCATTTTCTGTTAAGGCAAGTAATCTCGCTAGATTATGTATCACTTCCTCAATATTGAATCCATCCAATAATTGTCCACTAAGCATCACGTCATAACGTAACTCTGACACGTTAGACCTCCTTGTCTGTTTTAATGAGTTTTGCCGAAGTATAGAAGCAAGCAGAATTGTCAGCAACTTTTCGCTTTCATAGTCATAAATAATGATTACAGAAGTAACTATTGAAAGACTTTGCTAATATAAGCGGCACATTGACGATATTGCAGCCAAACTAAAGTCTTTATGGTTTGCCTGACACGTTTCGACTGCCATTCTTTCTACTCTCACTCCTCAGGTTATGGTAAGTAAAAAAAATCCCCCTCCATCCCAGCAGCGGCGTAATCCTCGCTCTAAAAAAAAACGTAGAGCCTTAATTTCTAAAGGCACACTGTTCAAGCTGCTGTTTATTATTCTGCTTTTGCTAGGGGGGGCAACACTGTATCTGGATCAGCAAATCCGCAGTCAGTTTGAGGGGAAACGTTGGGCTTTACCCGCTAAAGTCTTTGCCAGACCACTGGAGTTATATGTTGGCGCACCAGTGTCACTCAACGATTTGAAAATAGAACTTAAAGCGTTGGGCTATCAGTTTGTTGATAAGGTCAGCGCACCAGGGGAAGTCGCTTTTTCTGCTTCACGGGCAACGTTGTCGACTCGAGGTTTTCACTTCCCTGACGAACTTGAACCAGCCAGGCAACTTATTTTAGAGTTCAGTGGTGACAGCTTAAGTCAGATCCGTTCAGCAGATCAGCAGTCACTAACATTAATCCGGCTTGAACCCGCCTTAATCGGCGGTATTTATCCACTCAATAATGAAGATAGAGATTTAATTCAGCTTGAAGAAGCGCCGCAGCCGTTTATTGATGCATTAATCGCGATTGAAGATCGGGATTTTTATGATCATTTTGGTATTTCACCTAAAGGTATTGCGCGTGCAACATTAGCCAATATTCGTGCAGGGGCATTTGTGCAGGGTGGTAGCACCTTAACCCAGCAATTAATTAAGAACTTTTATCTGACAGCCGATCGTACTTTGCTACGCAAAATGCTGGAATTGCCAATGGCGATGCTCCTCGAATTTCATTACAGCAAAGACGAAATTCTCGAAGCCTATTTGAATGAGGTCTACCTGGGTCAATCCGGCAATCGTGCCATCCATGGCTTTGGACTTGGTGCGGCACATTATTTTGCCCAGCCAATACAGGAGCTCAAATTACATCAATTGGCGTTATTGGCCGGTCTGGTAAAAGGACCATCCTATTACGATCCACGACGTAATCCTGAGCGTGCCAAAGCCAGGCGGAATCTGGTGCTGAGTGTTTTGCATCAGCAAGGTTCAATCACTGACGAAGAATACATGCTGGCCTCAACGGCTGAGCTGGATGTGGTTCCGGCTGGTAGTTCGATGAAAGAGGCTTATCCGGCCTATATTGATTTAGTAAAACGGCAATTACGCCGAGAATATAAAGATGAAGATCTTGGCTCAGAGGGGCTAAAGATTTTCACCAGTCTGGATCCCATCAGTCAGCATAAAGCAGAAACTTCTCTGGTCAGCACCATTGAAGATTTAGGCAGAACCTATGGTGAAAGTCTGGC
>NZ_DFTU01000108.1:48627-50427 GCF_002379485.1 Methylophaga sp. UBA4204
GAACCTATGGTGAAAGTCTGGCGAAACTTCAGGGCAGTATGGTGGTGACTGATCCACAAACAGGGGAAGTACTGGCGTTGATAGGCGATCGTAATACCCGCTACCAGGGATTCAACCGTGCCTTAGATGCCAGTCGGCCAATTGGTTCGCTTGTAAAACCTGCTGTTTACCTTACCGCTTTGGAGCAGGGATATACCCTGATAAGTGAACTGGACGACTCACCTTTCAGCCTGACCTTGCCCAACCAGCAAACCTGGTCCCCCAAGAACTATGATGGACAACCCCATGGCCTAGTCCCAATGCATGAGGCTTTGACCCATTCCTATAATCTGTCGACCGCGCAACTGGGCATGGAGCTGGGGGTAGAAAAAGTGATCGACACCCTGAAACGTCTCGGGGTTGATCGACCTATGGATGCATATCCATCATTATTATTAGGTGCGCAGAGTTTATCGACACTGGAAGTTGCCAGCATGTATCAGACGATTGCTGCAACCGGGTTTCAAATTCCACCTCGTACTATTCGGACTGTCACCGACAGCGCAGGTGAACCGCTTTCCAGCTATCCATTTCAATTACAAAAAAGTATTGATGAGAAACCCATGTTTTTGCTGCAGTACAATTTACAGCAAGTTACCCGAAGTGGTACCGGCCGTAGCATTTACCAACAGTTGCCGATTAATATCAATACTGCCGGCAAAACCGGAACATCAGATCAACAGCGTGACAGCTGGTTTGCCGGGTTTACCGGTAACCGTCTCGCTGTAGTCTGGCTGGGTCTGGATGATAATAGTCCGATGCCGATCACTGGTTCCAGTGGGGCCTTACGTGCTTGGACACGGTATATGGCAGAGGAACCGTTACAATCCTACGAACCGGTGATGCCTGAAGGTATTGAAATGCTCTGGATTGATCCGTTAAGCGGAAAACTTGCCGATGGTTTATGCGAGAATGCCACCCAAATCCCGTTTATCAGTGGCACACAACCGACAGAAACTGCTGCCTGTACCACACCGGAAGAAACTTTTATCGACAATCCAATCAAACGGTCAATCGATTGGGTCAAAGATATTTTCAGATAGGTCCGTTATGCCAATAACCATGCACAAAATGCTTTTTATTATGGCCAGCCTGGTCATGTTTTTATCTGCCTGTAGTACCACACCCGTCAGCCAAAGACCTGCGGTGGAGAGCAGAGATGTACCCGTATCTTCACCAACAACTGAATCAGCAAAAACCAGTCCAGTGCCAAGCCAGCAGGCTAATCCACAAGCCATGCCACTTCCACCGGACAAATCTACAGGCACTGATATACCTGCCACTATACCTGTTCCAGCACCAACCAATCCTGCCGTGCTGGCGTTATTAAGTGATGCAGAAAAATATCAACAGCAGGGAAACATGTCGGCAGCGCAATCACGTTTGCAGCGAGCCCAACGTATCGCCCCCAGCGATCCAAAAGTCTACTATCAGTTAGCCAAAGCACACTATGAACTGGAAGATTTTCGCCTTGCGGAACAAGTTGCTTTAAAAGGTCTGTCCTATGCCAAAGGCGATAATACCGAGCTGAAACGCTTCTGGTTATTATTGGCGGAGATTCGCACTAAAAAGGGCGATAAAGCTGGTGCCAAAACAGCGCGCGAACAGGCCGCCCGCTATTAATTAATTCCGCAGATCTAACACATCCTGCATATCAAACAGACCGGTTTGCTGTTGCATCAGCCATTTGGATGCACGCATGGCGCCGTAGGCAAAGGTCATTCGGCTTGATGCTTTATGGGTAATTTCCACCCGTTCGCC
>NZ_DFTU01000108.1:50597-50757 GCF_002379485.1 Methylophaga sp. UBA4204
TGGGTAATTTCCACCCGTTCGCCTTCGGCAGCAAATAACACTGTGTGATCGCCAACGATGTCTCCGCCGCGGACTGTCGCAAAACCAATAGTATTGCGATCGCGTTCGCCGGTACGGCCTTCACGGCCATAAATAGCACAGTCTTTTAAATCGCGGCCCA
>NZ_DFTU01000059.1:0-183 GCF_002379485.1 Methylophaga sp. UBA4204
AACGCCTTCTTTACCCACTTTTTTCATTGCTTCAGCAATGATGTCGCCGACTGATTTGTCAGAGTTGGCAGAGATAGTACCGACTTGAGCAATGGCTTTGTCATCATCACAAGGTGAAGACATTTTTTTCAGCTCTTCAACAGCAGCAGTAACGGCTTTATCGATACCGCGTTTCAGATCCAT
>NZ_DFTU01000059.1:403-3951 GCF_002379485.1 Methylophaga sp. UBA4204
TGCGCCCATGTTTTCAAATTTGTTTTCTAGTTCGATTTCTTTAGCAACTGAAACACCATCTTTAGTAATAGTTGGTGCACCGTAGCTTTTATCCAAAATAACATTGCGACCTTTAGGTCCTAATGTCACTTTTACCGCATTGGCCAGCGTATTAACGCCTTTGACCATTAGCTGGCGCGCATCAGCGCCAAATTTGACTTCTTTAGCAGCCATTTTAATTCCTCTTTATAGCTATGTTTAACGTAACCAGATGTGAAATCGTCGGGAAGCTTACGCTTCGATCACAGCAACGATATCGTCTTCACGCATTACCAGCAGTTCTTCGCCTTCCACTTTGACTTCGGTGCCGGCATATTTACCAAACAGCACTTTGTCACCGACTTTAACAGCCAGAGGACGGACTTCACCAGAATCGGTAGGTTTGCCGTTACCCGCTGCGATAATTTCGCCACGAGATGGTTTTTCTGCTGCATTGTCAGGAATGACAATTCCACCAGCAGAGGTAGTTTCTTCTTCCATGCGACGAACAATCACACGATCATGAAGGGGACGAAGGTTCATTAGTTTTATCCTCCAAAAGTAACAAAAAATGACCAAGAAAATTCCAGGAACCCCTTTAATGGGGCTGGCTGAATAAACTTCAAGTGCCTGAGTTAAAAAATTTCTGAAAAAACTGTCAGATGCAGTAAATTGCTTGATTTATCAGCATTAACGAATATTGCGCTGATCGTCATCCTTGATGACCTCACCCTCAATAATATCCTCACTTTGCGAATAACGTTTCTGCGCAGACCACTGCTGACGAAATATCACATTGCTGTTACGAATTAATTTCAGCAATAGAGCTCGTCGCAAGGCCGGAACCAATAATAAAAAGCCCACCGCATCGGTTACAAAACCAGGAATCAGTAACAGAAAACCGCTTATAAATAAGGTCATTCCCTCCAGCATCTCCAGAGCCGGAGTGTCACCACGACGAATTGATTCCTGAGCTCGCTGCATGGTGGAAAGCCCTTGCAACTTAACCAACCAGGCACCTAAAACTGCAGTCGCAATCACAAACAGAATGGTCCAGCCAGCGCCAATCACCTCACCAACTTCAATTAATACGTAAATTTCTGCGATTGGAACCAGCAGAAATAATAAAAATAGCCACTTGAACATATTTATTCCTTAACGGATAGCACTCACTAGGAAGGTTGGGGCTTATCCGGGCTTTTCAAGCAAATCTGTCGATTATTGATGTGGTTTTTTAACAACATTTCTGGCGATTTGTTGCGTTGTCACACAACTGTCACAGTTTTTTCATCACGCTGAAATATTTGGGTTTTAAGGTGTGCAGGTCTCGGAGATACAGACCGAACGTGTTTTATCAACTAAGAGGATAGTCCCTTGAAATTAAAAACGTCTGCAATATTAATCGCCGGCGCACTGTTCGGTGCCGCCACACTGCCTGCACAGGCTAACAATGATGCCATGATGGATCTTTTACAGGTTTTGCGTGATAAAGGCACAATCAGCAACGATGATTACAAATTGCTGACCAATGCAGCAGCAGCTGATAAAGAAATGGCAGAAGCTGATAAAGAAGAGCTGAAAAAAGAAGTTGAAACAGCAACAGCCAATATGCCGGTTATTGAAACTGATGGCAAACTGGTGGTTTCAGATCGTGACGGTAACTGGTCATTCCAGCCTATCGGTCGTGTGATGTGGGATGCCATTTCTGTCGATAACGATGGCTTATATGATGGTACAGCTATTAGCGACAATGAAGGTCGTGGAACAGAATTACGTCGTGCACGTTTAGGCTTTGAGGGTGATATTTACGACTGGAGCTACAAATTTGAAGCTGACTTTGCCGGTGGTGATGCCTCGATCAAAGATGCATACGTAGGTTACGGTAACAGCCTGACTGACAGCACAAAATGGGGTGTAAAGCTGGGTCAATCTCATATTGCTTTTGGTTACAACACCAAAGCCAGCTCAAAATATATGAGCTTTATTGATCGCCCATTTTACGCCGATTCAAGTATTTCTCCCGCTCGTGAAAGTGGTGCAGTCTTTCAAATAAATGATAAAGACTATCGCTGGTTATTAGCGACTTCTTTCACCAGTGGTGAAATTGAAGATGGTGAAACTGACATTGATGATGCAGACTCATGGGCTGTACGTGGTTCTTTTGTCCCTTTCATGCAAGATGAAAAGCATATGTTGCAAGTTGGTGCTGGTTATCTTACACGCGGTAACGGTGATGATACATTCCGTTATCGTCAACGTGCCGTCAGTCACATTACATCAGAGCGTCCAATCGATACTTCTGTAGCGGGTTATGATGGTTCTTCAGCCTTTACCGCTGACGTGTTAGGTATCTATGGTCCTTTCCATGCCTTGGCTGAATATGTCGATTACACTGCAGAAAGTTCAGTCAATTCTGACCAAGATTTTACTGGTTATTCTGTTGAAGCAGGTTACTTCTTAACCGGTGAATCTTACAAATGGAAAAAAGGCTACAATTCAGGCGTATCACCGAAATCAGCATATGGTGCTTGGCAGCTAGTTGCCCGTTTCGAGAACATCGAAACAGAAGGCCTGGTCGGTGGTAGCATGCAGACTGAAGACGAAGCAGATAAATACACCTTGGGTATTAACTACATCCCACGTAAAAATATTCGCCTTATGTTGAACTACGACAAAATTACTGACCTGACAGTCAACGGTGCAAGCTCAGATGCAGAACCTTCTGCTCTGAAATTCCGTGCTCAAGCCTTCTGGTAGGCGCGGAATCTAGAGAGTTATCTCCTCTGCAAACTTGCCCCACTCTTTTGGGTGGGGCTTTTTTGTATCTGGCTTACTAAGAGTTGAATTCCAATGACAAAAGAAGAATTACTGCAATTTACCTCACTGGAAGATATTCTTGCCACGGCGGCACTTACTCCTATATTTCAACCGATTGTCTCATTAAAAAACAATCAGATTTATGGTTATGAGGCTCTGATCCGTGGTCCTTCTGATAGTGTTTTACACTCTCCAATTAATCTGTTTGATGCAGCCAGTCGACACGGCCGTTTGGCTGAACTGGATTTATTGTGTCGTGAAGTTGCCATTGCCCGATTTGGTGAATTGGATCTGAAAGCCAAGCTGTTTATTAATACCATCCCAGCAGCGCTGTTACAGCCCGACTATCCACACGGTTTAACGACCAAGTTCCTGAAAAAAGCCGGCATCCCTGCGGAGCAGGTAGTCATTGAGTTAACTGAGCAATATCCAATAGATGATTATGTGCTGATGCGCGAAGCTACTGAACATTATCGTGAAATGGGCTTCTCGATTGCCATTGACGATTTAGGGGCGGGTTATTCCGGTTTACGTACATGGTCAGAGTTAAAGCCGGATTATGTCAAACTGGATCGTCACTTCATGCAGAATATCCATGAAGATCAGCAGAAAAAACAGTTTGTGCAATCAATGATCGATATTGCACAAAGCAGTAACTGTAGGGTGATTGGAGAAGGTGTAGAAGTCCGGGAAGAGTATTTAGTTGCACAGGT
>NZ_DFTU01000059.1:3973-4684 GCF_002379485.1 Methylophaga sp. UBA4204
AGTCCATGGATATGCATTTTGCTCAGGGCTATTATTTCGGCCGCCCAACGCCGAATCCCAAGCGAGAATTACCGCCTGAATTATTTGCCAAACGCCAACCCAGAGAAAAAATTCATTCGGGGGTGCCCCGTTCAGATTCACTGGTGGGAAGCCTGCTGACACAATTAACCCCGGTGCGTACTTATCATGATGTAAATCAGGTAGGCGAACGCTTCCAGAATGCCGTAAAACTGGCCGCATTGCCGGTATTACATGAAAACGACACCATTGCTGGCATGGTATGGCGCGATGAATTTATGACCCTGTATGCAAGTCGTTATGGCCGGGACTTACATGGTCGCAAACCGATTCATCTATTTATGGATAATCGCCCTATCATTGCTGAGACGACTTTGCAGCTAAAGTCGCTCAGCCAGCAAATTACGAGTCAGGAACCTTCTCATCAGCACAGCGTTTTTATCATTTCGGAACAAGGATTCTACCGTGGTGTAGGTAGTTTGATGGATTTATTGCGGCAGATTACTGACTTGCAATTAACCATCGCCCGTCATGCCAATCCACTGAGCGGCCTGCCCGGTAATGTACCATTAAATGAGCACATTCAACAGTCTATCCGGGAAAAACGTCATGCCACGGTATGTTATTTCGATTTGGATAATTTCAAGCCCTATAACGATACCTATGGCTATAACAAAGGCGATAAGGTCATTA
>NZ_DFTU01000059.1:4723-5209 GCF_002379485.1 Methylophaga sp. UBA4204
AAAACGGCAAAAATACTCAGTCAGTTTATTGACCATGAAAATGATTTTTTAGGTCATGTAGGTGGCGATGATTTCATCGTCATATTTGATAGTCATGACTGGCGCAATCGCTGTGAAATGATGCTGGAGGCGTTCGCGTTACTCTATAGTGAACTTTATAGTGATACCCATCTGCAACAAGGAGGCATTCAAGCCTACGATCGCCATGGTCAGCAAGTCTTTTATCCTTTGTTAAGCTTATCCATCGGTGCGGTCACCATCAGTGATTTTGACTATCTGATTGATGAAACAGATCTTGCAGAGCATGCTACCAAGGCTAAATCGAAAGCGAAGAAAATGCCGGGCAACAGTCTTTATCAGTTGAATCTATCAGATTGCCAGCCATTGGCGGAGGCAGGTTAAGTCAAATAAGATGATGAAAAACGGCCTAATATTTAGCGGCCATTCACTACCGATTTGTTTAATTGTTGCAGTACATAATTAACA
>NZ_DFTU01000059.1:5316-6209 GCF_002379485.1 Methylophaga sp. UBA4204
GCTGCTTGATCTTTTCCCGGGTAATCCGGAATTCCTTCAGTAGTTCGGCTTCACTGCCCCGATATTTTGCCGGATCGGTTAGCGGTAAATGCAACCGCAAAGTATGGGGGCTGACAACAGGACATTGTTCATCAGCATTTTCACATAAGGTGACCAGTAAGTCTGCCCATTCCAGCATTTCGCCATTTACCCGTATTGATTCCTGCTGTGAAATATCAATACCTACTTCAGACATCACCTGTATTGCCTGAGGATTCTGGCCATGAGACTCAATACCGGCTGAACGAACTTCAATTTCATCCCCGGCCAGAAATCTGGCCCAGCCTTCGGCCATTTGAGAGCGACAGGAATTTCCCGTGCACAAAAACATTATTCTGAACTTTTCCATAACCCACCTCATTTATATCACCGCCCAACTTAACAAGCTTTTATGACAAACCCATTAATTCACATCAAACTTAATAATGATTCTTATCTGCTCTTGAAATCAGCCATATGGCTTCTGCTAGAATGACGCTTTAACTCAACTCGGATCTGCATGTGAAAAAAATTATTATCAGCCTGTTGTTCGTTGTCGCTCCGATACTTTTGCCTGGGATAAGCGCCGCTCAAACAACTCGCTACGTTTCAGATGAGCTTGAGATCACCATGCGCAATGGCCAGGGATTGGATTTCGGTATTCGCAAAATGCTTAAGTCAGGCACCGAACTTGCTGTACTGGAAAATGATCCCTCCGGTTATTCGAAGGTGCGCACCAATGATGGGGTTGAAGGCTGGGTTTTATCGCGTTATCTGGTCAACAATCCGAGTGCCCGTGACCAGCTGGCGGCCAAAGAACAGCGCATTGCCAATCTGGAACTGGAAATTACCGGTTATAAAGAAGAAATTGAACA
>NZ_DFTU01000059.1:6365-7266 GCF_002379485.1 Methylophaga sp. UBA4204
TCACAGACCAGTGAAGCTGATAACCAGAACATGTCACTTAAAGAAACAGCTCAACGACTCAGTAAAGAACTGGATGATTTACGCCGTACGGCCTCAAATGCTGTAGCGCTGGAAAACGAAAATCGTCAATTAAAAGAGCGGCTGCAGCAAATCGATCATGAAATTCAATCCATTGTCATNNAACTGGTTTTTGATTGGTGCTGCTGTGTTGTTTGGCGGGATGATTATCGGACTGATTTTACCAAGTCTGCGAATGCGTAAAAAAAGCTCATGGGGTAATTTCTAGACTACCAACAGAAAAGCGCCGCAAAATATTGCGGCGCTTTGGGGTTATTCTGACTTAATGACTACTTCACGCTTTTTATGTCCCTCACGTAAATGTTGCAGATTCTCTCCCGCCAGTGTCCCACTATCAATCTGATAAGCTTTGCCAAACCCTTTCACATATCGCCCGCCACGGGGTTTAAGTTTGAATAGACGGAAATCACTCAGCTGACTTAAGTTCGTTATACGCTGGCCATGACGCTCGGTTAACAACGCAATTCCCACATGCCAGGCATCAGAGTCAACTTGAATCCATTCCGCCTCCACCTGATAAGTCACACGCAAACGGGCGAACAGTTCAATCGCCGAATCTTCATCTTCAATGATTAACACTGACGCTTGTGGATGAATTCGCAGATTGACGCCATGGACAGCAATATCACTGACCAGTATATAAAGACAGTCTCTGCCAAGTGCAAAAGCAGCATATGATGCATAGGGGTGATTATTTTCATCCAGAGTCGACAGCATTAACGTTTTACGGCTGTTGACCATCATCATGATTTCATCACTGATCTGTTGTTCCAAACCTTTATTTTTCATTTGTGTGCCCCCAGGGCCTGTTGATCTTTCATAG
>NZ_DFTU01000059.1:7384-8908 GCF_002379485.1 Methylophaga sp. UBA4204
TTGATCTTTCATAGCCGCCTCTGCTGTGACTGAAAATGCACCAATCAAGACGCGAGGAGTGAAGTTTAGTGACTCTAAATAAACGACGAGCAACGAAGAGTGGTGCATTTTCAGCCTCAACCCGAAGGGCTGGGTGCTATTTTCCCCCTACTTCGTTGGAAATGACTTATCTAGAATGACTACATCGCATCATTACCGCCTTGTCGGACAAAAAATAGCCTCCAGCAGTGGTGGCTAAGAAAGATTAACAGGCCCTTGATATTGCTGCATTAACTGATAAAACTTTTCACGTTGTGATGCGATCAATTCGCCCTGTTCATCACGACCGAGAAAGACTTTGAAGATGACTTCATCGTTTGCATCCTCAAACACAAAGGCATAACTTTCACGACCTCGATGGGGTTTAGCCTGAAAGCTGATTCGCTCAATTTTCTGCAGATTAAGATGGCCCTGAAAACCGTTGCCGTCAGCTTTAAGGTTATAGAAACCTTCTGCCACGGTTGCTTTTGGAAAGGCGCCGGTAAATTCGAATACACTGCCACCATGAATAATGATGGTTGTCATCGAGCCCCAATCACTGATCTGTTCCAATAACTGTTGCGCATTTTGTCCCGGCATTATTGAGGCTGGTGTTGCTGCTTGTTCCTGTTGCATAAATCTACTCCGCATTAGAACTGATAGCGTACTGCCAATCTTACATCACGTCCCGGCATATAAAGCTCCTGAAACGCCACACGATAATATTGATCAAACAGATTATTCACACTGATATCCAGCTTGAGATCAGATATGGCAGCTGGCTGCCAGGTGGCATAAATATCGGTCAGGGTATAGTGGTCATAATCTCGACTATCTTCTGAAGGAGTTCGATTCTGAGTCTCGATATGGCTGACCTTCAGCCCCGTTTTAACGCTGCGATTGATAAAGCGCTGACTCAGATCCAATACCCATTTATCTGCTGGAATACCGCTAAGTTTCTCACCAGTCTGTTTATCTTCACCACGGGTCTGGCCGTATGACAATGCAGCATTAAAATCATTTAGACCATAGTTAAATTTTAGCTCAAAACCTTTTAATTGAGCTTCATCAACATTGTTATAAGTTGTGTTCCCGGCATCAACACTGAAAAAAGGTGGAAAAGGTAATGATGAAAAAACAGGGCTATCAACTGTTTGCTCAATAAAATTATCAATATTGTTATAAAACAATGCCGCATTGATGCCAAAGTAATCTTGTGGAGTAAAGAGATTCTGCGTATTAAAGTCAGCGATGAATTCGATATTTTGAGATTCTTCTGGTTTCAGATCAGCATTTGGAATAAAGGTATTACAAGAAGTTGAAGTAATGCAAAAATGTGTTCCGGTGGTATAAAGCTCCTCAGCGGTTGGCGCCCTGAAAGCTTCATCGTAACGAAGTGTCAGATTCAGCTGATCTGTAGTTTGCCATACCAAAGCTACTGAAGGTGAAAGTGCATTATCACTACGATCATTATTTAAATTTTTAGCCTTAGTGCTGAAATCATCA
>NZ_DFTU01000059.1:9002-13559 GCF_002379485.1 Methylophaga sp. UBA4204
AGCCTTAGTGCTGAAATCATCATAACGTCCGCCCATTTCCAACCGCCATGCCTCAGCAAAAGGAATGTGCACTTCAGTAAACGCGCCCCATACTTCTGTTGTGGCATCTGGTGGAGTGGGACGATCCAGTCCGCCACGGTTACTGCTTAATTTATCCTGATAGCCATCAACACCATAAATAAAACTGATATTACTCAGCTCTGTTCGGTTATTCAGATTTAACCCCAGTGTTTCAATCTCAGTATTATCAGCACGGCGATCCGATAAGCGGTATTCCTGCATATCAGTATTGTTCCAGTACAGCATCAATTGGGCATTAAGCCAGTCACTATCGGGATTGAGACGATAATCTACCGAGGCATGATCAGTTTGGTTTTCACGATGAATCATAAAATTTGATGAACTCAAATCGGCAGCACCATTAGAAGGAACCTCTCCGTTTACCTCTGAACTACGCAGGTTAAATGTTGCTGTTTGTGCATCATCAATAAACCAGTCGACTTTGGCCATTACGCCTTTATCTCGAGAGGCAGATCCTTCCAGATTTTCGCCATTGCCCAGCTCTATTTCATTGCCATCACGGTAAAATCCGGACAACAGCCAGTCGACACTATCCATTCGTCCTGCCAACGCCGTGGTGGTTAACCATTTATCACTGTTGCTGTGATAACCCTGTTTGATAAATCCGCCAAAGTCCCTTACTCCCAGTAAATCAGCTGCATGAATGGTGTTTTGTGAAATTACGCCGCCAAGTGCACCTGACCCCCACAACGCACTACTCGGACCTTTCACTACTTCGACACTTTTGATTAATTCCGGATCCAGAAAATAGGTCGGGCGATGGCCTGACATAAAGTTTTGTCTGACCCCATCCACCAGCTGTAATACCTGGTTATCTCCTAACCCACGGATATTCACATTCTGAACATCTTCCCTAGGTCCACCGCTCAGTGTGACATTCGGCAGATGTGCAACTGTTTGTGGCACAGACGTCGCCTGCCGTTCATCTAATTCGGTTTTATCAATAACAGTGATATTTCGACTCTGCGTGCCTGACGGCTCTGCATTACGTGTTGCAGTGATCTTGATTTCTTCCATTTCCAGAGGCGTTTGGGCAACCGAGATCAATGGAGTAAGTAAAAGTAAGGACTGTATCAGGATGGATAAGATTTTACGTTCAGCGTTCATCATTTCCTCAGCAGAAACTACGCGCTTTAACAGAGCGCCTGATTAAAAGTGTGCTTATGCAACGTTAAAACAAGTGGCATATGGCCGAGAAAATTATCACAACAAATACTTTCTGTAAATAGTAATGATTATTATTTAGATTTAACTTAACAATTTAATGATTTCTGGTTAAACTTCTGCAATGACAATGATGGCTTCCCCCATCATCAGCAGATATAAAGAATTGAATACACCTTTGGAGATTTGTATGAATCAATCTGAATTTTCACGTCGCTCCATTAGAAAGCTATTTTACGGCGTTTTAGTGTTATTCAGTACTCAAATAGCCATCGCTGAGCCGATTCATGCTGAGAGAATCATCAGTGTCGATAGTAATGCCACAGAAATTTTGCTGGCCCTTGGGGTTGGGTCAAAAATTATTGCTACCGATATCACCAGTGAGCCATTACTTAAGGGAGAAAATATTCAAATACTAGGATATCACCGCACGTTATCGGCCGAAGCGCTCTTATCCCTACAGCCGGATCTGATTGTTGGCAGCGACCATACAGGACCTGCCGCCACAGTAAATGCGATTCAGCAGGCACAAATCAACTTTATCCAGCTCGATAGTCCGGAGAGCGTGGCAGAATTGAGTCGTAATATTCATCGATTAGCAAAATCACTTAATCGCGAGGCAACCGGACAGGCACTCATTGACGATATTCAACAACTGGAAAACGCTATTGTCAGCAAACAGAACGGTTCAGCATTAAACATGGTTTTTTTACTGGATCTGAATGATCGTGGTCTATCACAGGCTGGTCGGGACACCGTTGGTAACGCACTGATTACATTGCTTCATGGTGAGAATGTCAGCAATTTTAATGGTTTTCAGACTGTGTCGCTGGAGTCTATTCTGGCCATAAACCCTGATGTCATCATCGTTGGTAAACGCATCAATGGTGCTCCGGAAAAGGAACAATTGCTGGCCCGTTATCCTTTGTTGAAAAATACTGCAGCCGGACAAGCCCAACGCATAGTAAGTGTAGATGCCAGTAAATTGATTGCAGGCTTGAGTATCACCGCCGTAAATCAAGCCAACCAACTGGCAGAAATAATTTTTCCTTCTGCAAGATGAGCTATGCCAAATATTTACCAGCCCGACCGCAGGGTTGGCGACGTGGTGTCTGGCCAATGTTTTGCTTGTTACTGCTGGCAAGTATTTTGTTATCAATCATCCTGGGTCCAATGACCTTGCCTGCAAAACAAAGCTTATTGAGCATAATAGATCAGTTTCTCGGCAGTGAACTGAGTCAATTAAATGCCTTTCAAACGGCCATTATCTGGGAGTTACGCTGGCCAAGAACACTACTCGCTCTATTTATTGGTGCTTTATTAGCCCTCTGCGGTGCCGTCACCCAGGGACTATTCCGTAATCCGTTAGCTGACCCCGGCATTATTGGTGTCTCTTCCGGGGCAGGACTTGGCGCGGCCATTGCCATCGTGTTGTTACCGGCTTCGCTCAGCTATCTGACGACTCCGGTCGCTGCATTTCTTGGCGGTTTGATAACCACCTTACTGGTTTATCGGCTGGCACAATCACAGAATGGTGGTACCTCGGTATTGATTCTATTGCTAGCTGGCGTTGCCATAGCGGCTTTTAGCGGGGCGATTATTGGTTTTATGACTTATATTGCCAATGATATGGCTTTACGCGAGCTGACCTTGTGGGGTATGGGTACGCTTAACGGCGCAAACAGTACATCTATCTGGTTATCCGCAATGACCTGTCTCTGCCTATTGGTGTTTTACCAAATCCAGGCACCGGCATTAAATGCCTTTCTGCTAGGTGAAGCCGAAGCCCGCCATCTGGGCATCCATGTTGAGAAATTAAAGCTGCAATTGATCGTGGTCACAGCCATCGGCGTAGGTATTGCTGTCTCAGCCACCGGCATTATCGGTTTTATCAGTCTGGTGGTACCACATCTGGTTCGCATGACCATGGGCCCGGATCATCGATTATTACTGCCATTATCCGCACTGACCGGAGCAGTATTGTTACTGATGGCAGATATTGGTGCCAGAGTATTGCTGGCTCCTGCCGAATTAC
The DNA here is from genome assembly GCF_002379485.1 of Methylophaga sp. UBA4204. Taxonomy (NCBI): domain Bacteria; kingdom Pseudomonadati; phylum Pseudomonadota; class Gammaproteobacteria; order Thiotrichales; family Piscirickettsiaceae; genus Methylophaga; species Methylophaga sp. UBA4204. The sequence goes on from NZ_DFTU01000059.1 coordinate 12,283, forward strand.
CGGTAGGTTTGGTGACCGCATTAATCGGTGCGCCTTTCTTTGCTTTTTTGCTAATCCAGCAACGTAAACGACTCAGTACGTTATAACCCGCCTATGCTCACTATCGAAAATCTGCTTATTCAACAGGAACACCGCCAAATTCTGAATTTGCCAATAGCCAGTTTGGTTTCTGGCGAGTTCATTGCGGTGTTAGGTCCTAATGGAGCTGGTAAATCCAGTTTAATCAAAGCCATCTGTGGTGAATGGCCCGCCAGTCAAGGCCAGATATATCTGCATGGCAACTCTTTAGAACACTGGAACAGAGAATTACTGGCCAAACACCTGGGTGTATTGCCTCAAGCCAGCCAGTTATCTTTTCCATTTAAAGCGCAGGAGGTCGTTGCGATAGGTTCCACTCCCCTTAGCCTGAGTCTCCGTGAGATTAATTATGCAGTTCAAAAGTGGATGCAGGCAACGGATACCTGGCAATTTGCTGACAGGCTTTATACAAGCTTATCAGGCGGGGAACGACAACGGGTACAATTGGCCAGAGTATTATTACAACTGTCGCAGGCAGAACGGGCTCCATTGTTATTACTGGATGAACCAACATCAGCGCAGGATCTTGGACAGCAACATCAGTTATTGAATTTGGTAAAATCGCTTTGTCAGGAAAATGGTTTTGCGGTGATCAGTATTTTGCATGATGTGAACCAAGCAAGTCGTTATGCTGACAAAGTGTGGCTTTTAAAACAGGGGGAACTCGTCGCCCAGGGCTCACCACTGCAGGTGCTTCAACCTGAAACAGTAATGAAAATATGGGGTTATCAACCGGAGCTGTTTTTTAACAGCCAGGGCCAGCAGATACTGGTCTGAGGAGGGTAAAGTCACCGTTAAATTGCTGCCTATAGACCCTAACTGAATTGACTAACATCCATGAGCACAGAAACCAGCTATCAGCTTAAAGGCATACTCAAACAGGCGTTGAGTTATAAAAAGCATCTGATTAAAGCCAACCTGATCGCGCTGTTTGCCACTCTCTGTGCAGTTCCTGTGCCCTTATTGTTACCGATCATGGTGGATGAAGTCTTACTGGACCAACCCGGTACTGCCGTGGCGTTTATCTCTTCGTTTACGCCCGAGCACTTGCACGGTCCAATTCTTTTTATCAGCGCCATGTTAATTCTTACGCTGGTATTACGTTTGGCCTCATTGGTTTTAAATGTATTGCAGTCACGCTATTTCACCATCATTGCCAAACGCATTACCTTTCGAATTCGCCGTCAACTGATCAAACG
>NZ_DFTU01000059.1:13652-15157 GCF_002379485.1 Methylophaga sp. UBA4204
AATCGCCATCAGTGAATATGAAACCCGTGGCAGTGGTGGAATATCCTCGCATTTTGTCACCGATATTGAGGTGATTGATAATTTTATTGGCAATACCATAAGCCGGTTTATCGTTGCAGTGCTGAGTATTATCGGCACCGCCGTGATCCTGCTGTTTCTGCACTGGCAACTGGCTTTATTGATTCTGTTTATGAATCCCCTGGTGATTTATTTCACCATGCGTGTGGGGAAACACGTCAAAAATCTGAAAAAAAATGAAAATACGGCGGTGGAGGTTTTTCAGCAGAGCCTGACTGAAACACTTGATGCCATTCAGCAGATCCGTGCCGCCAACCGAGAAAAACATTATTTTCTGCGAGTTATCGATCGGGCTCGCGGAGTCCGCACCCATGCCACTGACTATGCTTGGAAAAGCGATGCCGCCAATCGTATTTCTTTTGTCATATTCCTGTTTGGGTTTGATATCTTTCGCGCGGTAAGCATGTGGATGGTGGTGTTTTCCGATTTGAGTATCGGTCAGATGTTTGCCGTATTTGGCTATCTCTGGTTCATGATGGGACCGGTACAAGAAGTGTTGAATATTCAATATGCCTTTTATGCTGCGGGTGCCGCGGTTTCTCGTCTAAACAAATTGTTTTCGTTAAAACAGGAAGTTGTTTATCCGGCCAAAACCAATCCGTTTATCGAAGGCCAGGCCAGCAGTATCCGCATTGAAAATCTGCATTTCAGTTATGACGAAAATAATCCGGTACTCAGCGGTGTTTCGCTGGAAATCAAAGCCGGTGAAAAAGTGGCTCTGGTGGGCGCCAGTGGTGCCGGTAAATCCACGCTGGTCAATGTGTTATTAGGCTTGTATCCGGCCGATAAAGGCATGGTGTATTTCAATGATGTGCCGGTCAGCGAGATAGGGCTGGAAGGGGTGCGCGAGCATGTCGCAACCGTATTACAACATCCTGCATTGTTTAATGACTCGGTGCGGGAAAACATTACACTGGGACGTGATTATCCCGATACAGCAATCTGGCAGGCGATAAAAACCGCGCAGATTGAGGATGTCATTCAGGCCATGCCAAAAGGACTGGATACACTGGTTGGCCGTTCCGGTGTTAAGCTCTCCGGCCGCCAACGCCAACGCCTTGCCGTCGCCAGAATGGCATTAATGAATCCCAGTGTGGTGGTGCTCGATGAGGCTACTTCAGCGCTGGACAGCAATACCGAGCATCATCTGCATATCGCCTTGGCGGATTATCTGAAAAACCGCACCACCATCATCATTGCTCATCGCTTAAGTGCTGTTCGGCAAGCCGATCGTATTGTGGTGTTTGATGGTGGTGAAATCATTGCCGATGGCGATCACGACAGCCTGATTCAGGAACACGGCATTTATCAGAAACTCTATGCCCAGCAGATTTGATATCAAAACCACAAAATAACCACAGAGGCACAGAGGGCACAAAGAAAGCTTTCGGGAGTATGTGGTTATTTTATCCGCAGATTACGCAGAT
>NZ_DFTU01000059.1:15373-15554 GCF_002379485.1 Methylophaga sp. UBA4204
CCGCAGATTACGCAGATTTTCGCCGATTCTTAATATGTATCAGCAAGCTATTAGCTTGCTGATACATAAATATTATTTCTAACCGGCCCTTTAAGGATTTGCTTGTCAGTTGTCTTATCTCTGAAAGACATAATAAACATTAAGAAAAACGGCTAATTAATCTGCGTAATCTGCGGATATA
>NZ_DFTU01000064.1:0-2004 GCF_002379485.1 Methylophaga sp. UBA4204
CATGAAGTTAATTTGCCTGAAGATATGCCCATTCTTTGGACTTTACGCGATGTGCTGGGCATGACCGGCACTAAATTTGGTTGTGGCAAAGCACTGTGCGGTGCGTGTACTGTAATGCTCGATGGCCAGCCAATTCGTTCCTGTTCAACCCCGATAAGTGCAGCACAAGGCAAACAAATCACTACCGTGGAAGCCGTCAGTAAAGATAAAGTTGGCCAGGCAATTCAGCAGGCCTGGGTAGAGCTTGGTGTGCCGCAATGTGGTTATTGTCAGTCTGGTCAAGTGGTCTCTGCTACCGCTTTATTACGCGATAATCCGGACCCAAGTGATGCTGATATTGATAATGCGATGAGTGGCAATATCTGTCGATGTGGCACATATAACCGAATACGAGATGCGATTAAATTGGCAGCCACCAACAACGGAGGTGCCCAATGAATACCTCACTGAAAAATGAAAGCCTGCAAACTGAAATCACTAATATCAGTCGCCGTAATCTGTTAAAAGGCTTTGCCTTAACGGGTTTTGTATTAGCTGTAGGCATGCCTTTTAGTGGTTTTGCAGAAGATGAAGAAGCACCTAAATATGGACGAGACGCCATGCCGCATGGCTGGGTCGATAATCCATTGATATTTGTTGCGATAGCAGAAGATGGCAGTGTAACGATTGTCAGTCATCGTTCAGAAATGGGGCAGGGGGTGCGCACCAGCCTGCCGATGGTCGTGGCTGATGAACTTGAAGCTGACTGGGATCAGGTCAACGTTATCCAGGCCCCTGGTGATGAAGAACGTTATGGAAATCAGGATACCGATGGCTCACGCAGTGTAAGACACTTCTTTATGCCGATGCGAAATGTAGGTGCAGCAGCCAGAATGATGCTGGAGGCGGCTGCGGCAGCTCATTGGGGTGTGGGAGTTGATGAGGTTTTCGCTGAAAATCACCAAATCAAACATCGGCCTTCCGGCAAAGTACTGGGTTACGGAGAGTTAGCAAAAGCCGCCGCAGCATTGGATGTTCCAGAACGCGAAACATTGCGTTTAAAAACTCCGGATCAGTTCCGTTATATCGGTAAACAATCTACCAGGCTGATTGATGGTGAAGATATTGTTACCGGCAAAGCTATCTACGGTATTGATGTGCAAGTTGACGGGATGGTGCATGCGGTAATTGCCCGGCCTCCGGTTTATGGTGGCAAAGTAAAGTCGTTTGATGACAGTGAAGCCATGAAAGTCCCCGGCGTGATTAAAGTCGTTACCTTGGAAGGCAGCCCACCACCTGCTGTATTTAATCCTTTAGGCGGTGTGGCCGTGATTGCTGAAAATACCTGGGCGGCCATGCAAGGGCGTGAAAAGCTGAAAATCGAGTGGGATCATGGCGAAAATGCCAGTTATAACACTGATGAATACCGCCAGAAAATGCTGGAAGCCGCTTCAAATTCTGGCGGAAAAGTACTCCGTAGCAGTGGTGATGTTGCAAAAGCGTTAGAAACGGCAGATAAAACTTACAAAGCAGATTATTACATTCCGCATCTGTCTCAGGCACCAATGGAACCTCCCGTTGCTACAGCCCGAATTCAGGATGGCAAATGTGAAGTGTGGGCACCCACCCAGGCACCGCAAGCCAGTAAAGATACCGTTGCCAAATGGCTGGAAATGTCACCAGTAGATGTCACCATTCATGTCACATTATTGGGGGGTGGCTTTGGTCGTAAATCTAAGCCCGACTATTTGGTCGAAGCCGCATTAATTTCCAAAGCAATGGAGGGTCGTGCTGTACAGGTTACCTGGTCTCGTGAAGACGATATACACAATGGCTATCTGCATACTGTTTCAATAGAACATCTTGAAGCCGCGGTGAATGCTGATGGTAGAACCACAGCATGGTTACATCGCACTGTAGCACCCTCAATATCATCAACTTTTGATGCGTCTTCAGTTCATCAAATGCCGATTGAACTGGGGATGGGGGTAATGAATATCCCGTTTGCAATCGACAACGTTCAAA
>NZ_DFTU01000064.1:2126-3727 GCF_002379485.1 Methylophaga sp. UBA4204
AATCGACAACGTTCAAATAGAAAACCCGGAAGCCAAAGCTCATACCCGGATTGGCTGGTTCCGTTCGGTGGCCAATATTCCACGGGCGTTTGCGATCCAATCCTTTATCGCTGAAATGGCCCATGATTTGGATCGTGATCACAAAGCATTTTTATTGGAACTGATTGGACCGGCACGGAAAATTAATCCGGTTGAGCTGAACGATGAATGGAATTATGGGGAATCGCCGGAAAAATATCCTTTAGACACAGGCAGATTACGCCGGGTAGTCGAAGCGGTATGTGAAAAAGCCAACTGGGGACGTGACTTACCGGCTGGGCGAGGGTTAGGGCTGGCAACGCATTACAGTTTTGTCAGTTATACCGCCGCTATTGTAGAGGTAGAAGTTTCTGATGAGGGTGAATTAACCATCCCTAGAATAGATATTGCTGTGGATTGTGGGCCTCAGGTAAACCCGGAGCGAATACGCTCACAGATGGAAGGGGCCTGCATCATGGGTGTCAGCCTGGCCACCGTCGGTGAAATCAGTTTTAAAGACGGTGCAGTCGAGCAGGATAATTTTGATAGTTATCAAGTGACTCGAATGAATGAATCGCCTCGCGAAATTCATGTGCATTTGTTGCCGATGGAAGATTTCAGCCAGCCATTAGGTGGAATAGGTGAACCAGGCCTACCGCCGATTGCGCCAGCATTATGCAATGCTATTTTTGCTGCGACCGGTAAGCGGATCCGTAACTTACCTATTCGCTATCAACTGGAAAGCTGATTATGGACAGTGTCGATCTTTCAGTCTTTAAAACACTGCAGAAATGGCTGGAAGCCGATTTGACGGTATGGCTGGTGACGGTGGTGAAAACCTTCGGATCCAGCCCGCGTCAACCGGGCGCCATGCTGGTTTTACGCAGTGATGGTGTGTTGGTCGGATCGGTTTCCGGAGGCTGTATTGAAGATGATCTGGCCAATAAAGCGGTGTCAGGTGAATTGCCAACAGAGCAGGCCAAAGTAATGGTGTATGGCGTAACACGGGATGAAGCTCAACGCTTTAATCTGCCTTGTGGTGGCACATTGGAGCTGGTAGTTGAGCCCGTTAAAAATAGCGTATGGGTAGCTGAAATTCTCAATGCAATTAATGGCCATCGATTAATAAAACGTGAATTAAACCTTTCTTCGCTACACACCCATTGCAGCGATGCCAAAGCAACTGATATTCCAGTGCAAATCACTGATCAGCAGCTATCTGTAGTTTATGGACCAAGATGGCGATTATTGATTATTGGGGCAGGTCAGACATCGGCTTATCTGGCAAATATCGCACAGTCGCTGGATTATCAGGTATCGATCTGTGAGCCGCGTGATGCAATGCGGGAAAGCTGGGACGTGGGTGGAGTAGAGCTGCTCAATCTAATGCCGGATGATGCAGTGTTGGCCATGCAGCCAGATGCACATACCGCCATTGTGGCACTAACACATGATCCCAAACTGGATGATATGGCGTTATTGGAAGCGCTCAAGTCAGCTGCTTTTTATGTCGGTGCTCTGGGAAGCAAAAAAAATAATGCCAATCGCCGTCAACGCTTGGCGATGTTTGATTTGTCGGCAAT
>NZ_DFTU01000064.1:3799-14701 GCF_002379485.1 Methylophaga sp. UBA4204
CTGGAAATTGAGCGATTGCATGGACCAGTAGGTTTATCGATTGGCAGCCGAACACCGCCTGAAATTGCTATCGCCATATTAGCCGAGCTAATTCAGCTAAGACGATCAACAATGGTCAGAAAGCCATTCAGGGCTGAAGAAGTTCAATCTGTCTGTAATTAAATGAATCAGCAAAGGGCTCCCACCGGGATCATTCTGGCCGCTGGACAATCATCACGTTTTGGTGCGGACAAACTGTTACATGAGCTAACGATAGCGAACAAAAGGCAACTATTGATTCAACATACGCTGCAATTGTGGTGTTCTGTGTTTGATGAATTATGCATTGTAATCCGGCCGGATAATCTGTTGTTAAAAGAGGCAATTATTAGCTGGTCGGATCAACAGCATGAAAAAATTAATCTGATTGAAGCCGAGCAGGCAATGTCTGGCATGGGCCACAGTCTTAAAGCCGCCATCTCCGCAACAGCGGGAGCTGGTGGCTGGGTCATCGGTTTGGCCGATATGCCACTAATTCCACACGCCGTATTACGGCAGATTTGTGAGAGCTTACAGCAGGGTGCCGGCATTACGGCACCCTATTATGATGATCAACGTGGTCACCCGGTGGGATTTAATAGCGTTTATAAAGATGAGCTGATGGCGTTAGAGGGTGATACAGGTGCCAAAAACCTGTTACAGCGAGAAGTGGATAAGATTCACAAAATTATGACAATTGAAAGAGGGGTGTTAGCTGACGTTGATTCCATCGATGATGTGACTGTTATCGAGCGTTTAGGTAGGGTTTAGTCTTCTCTGGCCCAGTTGGAATGACTTTCTAAATAATTACGATCAAACCCGGAAATATCTATAAGACCTTCCAGATCCAGAATATGAATATCGCCATTATTCGACTCAAGTAACCCCTCATCACGCAGTACTTTAAAGGTACGACTTACATGTACTGAAGACAGGCTTAAGGTATCACCAATAATCGTTTGATTCATGGGTAATTCAAATTTGTCAGCTTCGACATTGAGCCTTACTTTCATCTCCACAATAAAGTGAGCCAGCCGCTCAACGGCGCTGCGTCGGCCGATATTAATGACCCGCTCAATCAGCATGGATTGCTCTCGGGCAAGGATCAAAAAAAACAAATCGGTCAACCGAGGCGCTTGATCGAAAATTTCAGTCAGACGCTGGCGTGGAAACGGGCAGGCTCTTACTTCCGTCAATGTACGGAATTCTGAAAGGTTTCGATCAAAACTGATTTCACGCAGACCTAGAATCTGGCCTGGCAGGAAAATATCCAATACCTGACGTTGTCCATCGGCAAGTGTGCGCATGGCACAGGCCCAGCCTGACTGGAGAGTGAAAAAACGTTCGGCTTTGCCGCCTTCTATAGCCATTGGCTGATCGGCCTCAAAATTTCGGGGATCTTTTTCCAATGCTTGTAACAAACTGATTTCATGTTGGTTGAGATCAGCGAATTTTTGAAACTGATGAACTATACAACTCTCAGTCAAAGGTGAGCTCATAAGCGTTCCTAATATCAACATAAGATAATATGATGGGGATGAAATATACCCCGGAAATATGCGAAGTCAATCTAATAAATTAGCGTTAATCCAAAAAAAAGACACCACCCGAAAAACGGGCGGTGCCAAAAGGTAACCATCTAACAATTTGGTGAGCATAGCCTACCAAATAAATTAAATGGCTGGGGTGACTTTATCTCATTTCGATCCTGCGCTATTACTAGGATCAGATTTATAATCTAACCCTTATTTTTTGTATTATTTATTTAAATTTTTAAATCGTTGGAGATTGGGTTAAGTTAAAGTGGTGGTCTACGGCCGGTGATAAAAAATATCAGTGCAAGCACCAAACCGATCACAAATAGAATCCATGCAATACTGCTTGCAGTTCCTGCAACACCACTTAAGCCTAAAACACCGGCAATAATTGCAATAATAAGAAATGTTAACGCCCAACTAATCATGGTATGTCCTTGTTAGAGTTGAATGGAGTTACACCATAGGATTTTTAAAAAAAAAGCTCCTTAACACAGGTTAAAGCGAAATTTAACTCAAAAAGTTAGCTTGAGAGTACACTTGAAAAAGTGAATCGAAAGATGTTTCACTGATTCAAAATTTATAATCAATTTATACACTTTTTACGATGTTTAATTTCTTTAATATGAGGTAAATGATTATGTTCCAAAATACCGATTCAAATTCATTTCGCTTTTTATCCAAAGTCTTGTTAATGGCTTTTGTTTTATCTGGTGCAGGTTTTCTCACAGCGTGTGAGGATCAAGGTCCAGCAGAAGAAGCAGGTGAGGCCATCGATGAAAGCGTTGAAGAAAGTGGAGACGCAATAGAAGAGGCAACCGATTAATTTTGAAGTAATCGGGTTAACACCGGTGTCTAAGATATAGCGGTATCAATCAGTAAAACTAATTCAAGGAGATAGTCAAATGGCAACTCAAGCTAGTAATCAGGAACTTCAGGAACAACTGGATAACTTACGTAAGGATTTTGCAGAAGTTACAAAGACGTTAAGAGAGATGACCTCCGCTTATGCCAAAGAGAGCCAGGACCGTGTTAAAGTCGCAGCAGGACAAGCACAGGACCAAGTGAAAGAGTCGTTTGGCAAAGTCCAAAGCGAAGTAGAGAGCCACCCTTACAGTAGTATGGCTGTCGCCTTTGGTGTTGGTTTGGTTCTCGGTAAAATTTTGGATCGGTAATTCCATTCCCATCTCAACTATAATGGAAACAAGCCACAGGAGAAATATATGGGCTGGCGATCAAGAGTACAAATTAATACTGTCGCGCTAGCAGTAGCAACACTGCTAGGCATATTTGCCCTTGGCTTCGCTGGTTTTGCTGTTTATCTTGCGTTATTGATTCATTATCCACCAGATATTGCTGCCATCATCACCGCGGGTGGTTATGTGTTAACTGCCATACTGGTGATGTTGGTAGCAAAGTTTGCTGTTTACCGCACAAAACAAGCATCACCAAGTTTCCAGACCTCCAATAAACCCGATGTAGATGATTTGGAGAATGTGCTGCAAGCAGTTATTACTCCTGCGCTCAGCAAGTTTGTACATCAGCATCCTGGTAAATCGGTTTTAGCGACTTTACTTGCCGGGTTGGTTGTCGGTTACAATGAGGATACGCGTAATAAGGCAAAAGACGTATTTAAGCGTTTCTTTGAAGAAAAATAATGCTTTTCTGACCCGCTAATTCGCTGGTCATCAAAAGTTATTAACATTCAGTTCATTGACGTCAGGCAGGTGTGCTGTGGGAAAAAAACTGAATCGTACTGCTGGTAAAGTGCGGATTGAAGCGTTGCAACACCAGCGTAAGGAACGGATTAGCAAGGCGGGTCTGTTACTTGAAAGATGGGGACAGCAGGATAGAATGCCGGTAACTGGTGAGCTGGAACTAAGTGAAGTCGATCCTGAATTTATAGAGGATCAAATGACAGCAGAAGTGCTCAGTTCATTAACGGCTGAAAAAATGCGTATTGTCCGCCAACATTGGTCTGCAGGTCACTCAGCTGCTGAGATTGCTGAGATGGAAGATCAGCCACGAAATGAAATACGGCAGGTGTTGGGGTTTGTTGTAGAACAAATTGCCGATAAAGTTTTGAAATAAGCTGCCGATATAGCATTTAGATAAGTTTTTAGGGAGGCATAATGGATACAACAAATGTTGCTGCAATGGCAAGTCAGTTGTCCGTTCAGCAGTCTGCCCAGCAACAAATGGTTGCGACGCTTAAACTCAGCAATGATCAGATTGAGGCCCAAGGCCAGGCGGTATTGAAGTTACTGGATGCAGTTCCAGTGCCGCAGGGAAATTTAGGCAATATCATTAACGTGAAAGTATGACAAGAAGTTAACGCTACATACTACAAGTTTAATTAAAACCACCCCAGACATTGTGCTCGGGTGGTTTTTTAATGCCTGAAAAACACGTAAGCTTCTACCAAACTTCATTTTCTTGGATAAGTGGATATGGAAACCCTTGTTGTAATTATTTACCTGTTTTTTGTATTGCTTATAGGCTTGTGGGCCGGACGGGGCATAAAAACCATGCACGAGTATGCTCTGGCAGGAAAATCTTTTGGCATGCTGGTGATATTTGCCACTTTATCGGCATCATTTATCGGTGGTGGTTTTTCCATGGGAAATGCTGAAAAGGTATTTCTGGTTGGCATCAGTAATATTGTTGCCTTATGGGACTTTAGCATAAAAGAAATTCTGGTCGCTCGATATATTGCTCCGCAAATGATGCGTTATCCAAATGCCATTTCAGTGGGCGATATTATGGATGAACATTACGGTAAAGGCGCTCGACTCTTCAGTGGTGTATTTTCGCTCGCTCTATGTGCGGGGATCCTTGGTGCCCAAATTGGTGCTATGGGGTATGTGTTTAACCTGTTTCTTGATGTTGATCGTGTGTGGGGTGTATTAATCGGTTGCGGCATCGTTATCGCCTATTCAACGGTTGGTGGAATGCGTTCCGTAGTCTGGACCGATATTATTCAATTTATCGTGCTGGCGTTCGGCATTCCCATGACATTATATTTTGGTTTACAGCATGTTGGCGGCTGGCAAGCCATGCAAAACAATTTACCTGCAACGCACTTTACCTTGCCCACAGAACCGTTGGCAGTTATTGCATTATTATCGTTATTTATGACTTTCATGCTGGGTGAAACCTTGGTACCACCCTATCTGCAACGGTTGTTAATTGGTAAAAGCAGTAAAGATGTTATTCGTGGGTCATTATTAAGCGGATTGTTCTCGATCCCATTTTTTGCCATCACCGGTTTGATTGGTTTAGTGGCATTAGCCATGCAGCCTTCTTTAGATGCTAATTTAGCGATGCCTTATGTCATTCAACAGGCTGTGCCACCAATCCTGCAAGGTATTGTGGCAGCAGCCATTGTGTCTATCATTATGTCTTCAGCAGATTCGTTTTTAAATTCGGCATCAATTGCCTTTAGTAATGATATTGTCAGGCCATTACGCAAAAAACCATTAACGGCTACAGTAGAATTAATGCTCGCTCGTGTGGTCACATTACTGGTGGGCATTGCTTCAATGGTTTTTGCTTTATCGATTGATAGCGTGATCGATATTCTGATTTATGCGTATAACTTTTGGGCGCCAACTGTATTAGTGCCTTTGACGATGGCGATTCTGGGCTGTTATGTAAGTCGTAAACGGTTTATTGCAGGAGCGGTGGCTGGAATCGGTTCTGCCATTGTCTGGAATGCGGTATTACAGCAGCCATGGCAGATTGATGCTTTGGTTGTTGGTTTTTTTGCCAACTTAATTGCCTTTACTTGCGTTGATAGACCGGCTGCAAAAGCCGCGAAACTGGCGGATGTTCAATAGCCAGACATTGCTAAGGAATAACAAGATGAAATTAACGATAACCTGTCTTCAACGACTACTGATATTACCGATACTGGCGGCTATGAGTAGTTGTGCTGCTTATAGTGTAGTCAACAGTGATCGTTATTCGGGATCATCCAGCGCAGTACCTGCTGAATATATACCCTCACCGGGTTTTTGCCGTATCTGGTACAAAAACCGTGCTCCCGATCAGCAACCGGCCCAGGGTGACTGTGAAATATTGAAACAGAATATTCCTGATAATGCCGTGTTGTTAAAAGGCTGACTTTAACGATGCAATCACGCTAGAATTGCTTTATGGTTAACCGCTTACGCATACTGACCGCTATCTTTGTTATCATCAATTTATTGATGGTCAGTGGCGTTACTGCGTCCGTTGCTCACCTCCCAGATGATCATTATTCAGCCCATTTAAGCATTGCGCATAGTCATGCTGATCACGACTATCAGCATGAGGATATTGATCATGATCATCATCTGCATCTGCACCTGGTTGCTGATTTAGTCAGTTATTCACTATTTTTTTCAGGCGCGGACGGCTGATGCCGTTGCCAACGCCACTAGCAGTCAGCTGGTTACTTTGTATTATTCCCCTCTGTTACCTCCCCCTAACGCTTAACTTCATAACGTTTTAAACAATTTAATGTTTAGCTGCTGGCTTTTCAGCTGGTGGTGTTATGGAGTTCATCATGAATTATCAAATAAATTCGCTCGCTGACAGGGTATTGATGCCGCTGTTGCTGACCTCTTTATTGTTGGCGGCGTCAGCCGTGCACGCAGATAAACAAACAAGTCTGAATCTGGCCACAGCGCTAGAGCGCACGTTATTACAAAGCCCGAGACTACAACAGTTTCCCTATCAGCAACGTGCACTCGAAGCGCAGAAGCTACAGGCTGGGTTGCCACCCAATCCGCAATTACAGGCAGATTTGGAAAATGTGCTGGGTACCGGCAATAGCCGGGGTCTTTCCGGTGCGGAATTCACTTTATCGTTAAGCCAGCTTGTTGAAATGGGCGATAAACGGCAAAAACGCGTCGATCTGGTCGATGCCAAATCCAATCAATTGCAACAGCAATTTGAGATCCAGCGTCTGGACACGCTTTCTGATGTGACCGCTAAATATCTGCAGGCATTAAGAATAGATGCTTTATTAAGCTGGAACCAGAAGCGTATTCAGATTGAGCAGCAGGCCCTGGAGGTTATACAAAAACGGGCTGCCGCCGGAGCGGTTGGTCAGGCAGATGTTTTACGTATGCAACTGTTGCTTGAACGTTCTGAATCCAGACAGCAACAGCTAAATGGACAACGCAAACTTGCTTATCAGCAAGTTGCAGCCAGTTGGGGAGAAGAAGTCGATTTTGCCGAACTGGAAGGGCAATTGAAGCAACTGCCAACTTTGCCAGAACAGAATACCTTGGAACAGGCCATTCTGCATTCCCCGGCCTTCTTACAGAGCCATAGCTTAATCCGCTTGCGTGAAGCCCAATTACGTCTGAGTGAAGCCAAATCCAGAGCTGATTTAAGCTTTGGCGCCGGTGTTCGACGTCTTGAAGGGCAAAACGATAATGCTTTGGTGTTCAGTTTTTCGATGCCGTTGCAGTTTTACGACCGTAATCAGGGCAATATCGCCGCCGCCCACGCGGACTATGAAGCCGGAATTTTGCAGCAACAGCTGACCCAAACTGAATCACGGATGGCTTTATTGGAAATCTATCAGGCCATGCTGAATAACCATCAACAAATTGATCGGCTACAAAAAACACTGACGCCTTTGACTCAGGAGCTGCTGAAACAAACCGAAACCGGTTATCAATCAGGCCAATACAACGTCTTGCAATGGATTGATGCGCAACGCGAAGCATTCACTGTTGAACGTGATCTGATTGAAGCACAAACCGCTGTGCATACCCAGTTACTTGAACTGGAACGGTTAACCGGGATGCCTTTAAGCCGATCAATCTTTACCGCCAGTTATCAGGAATAGTCCAATGAAATTAATCATCTTATTTTTTAGCCTGCTGGCACTGTCGAGTTCAGTGGTTCTAGCGGCGACCGATCATGCTCATAGTGAACCGCATGATCACGAAGAAACCTTGGAAGGACCGCATGGCGGAAGGTTATTGGAAAATGAAAACTTTGCGGTAGAAATAACCATTTATGAACAGGGCGTACCGCCGGAAATGCGGGTTTATGCCTATGAAAATGGAAAGCCAGTCGATCCTCAGCAGATCAATTTAACGGTAACCTTAACTCGGCTGGACGATGAACAGAATCTTATCGACTTTACGACCGAAGCTGATTATCTGTTAGGGGATACGGTTATAGACGAACCACATTCATTTGAAGTGGTTGTGGAAGCCGAATATCAGGGTAAGTCCCATCATTGGCACTATGAAAGTTTTGAAGGTCGCAGCACGATATCGGATCGCATGATAACGCTGGCAGGAATAGAAACTGAGTCAGCTGGACCACAAACCCTATCAATAACCAATTCCCTCTATGGTGTAGTCAGTGTAGCGGAGGACCGCCAGTATCGGGTGCATGCGCCGTACCCCGGCATTATTGAATCGGTGATGGTTAATACCGGCGATAAAGTCAAAAAAGGTCAGGTGTTAGTGACCGTGCGTAATCAAACCACTTTGCAAAACTACTCTATCCGCAGTCCGGCCAACGGTGAGGTCACCAGGCGTATGGCCAATGCCGGTGATCACACTGATATGGGCAGTTTGCTGGAAGTCAGTGATTTATCCCGAGTCTGGGTTGAGCTGTCGATGTTCCCAGCTGATATCGAACAATTACGGGTCGGTATGCCGGTCAAGGTAAAGGATTTACATCAACATGAATCAGCTGAGGGAAAAATTAGCTACATCTCTCCCAAAATGACCGGAGGTCACATTGCCCGGGCTCGTGCTGAAATTACCAATGCAGAAGGGCATTGGCGACCCGGTATGCATGTCAACGCTGAAGTGACAGTTGAACAATACCCTGCGGAGCTGGCAGTAAAACACAGCGCCATTCAAAGTTATCGGGATATGCCGGTGGTGTTTGTCCAAAATGGCAATACTTTTGAAGTCAGAATGCTCACGTTTGGCAAACGGGGAGCGGACTATATCGAAGTGCTTTCGGGGTTAAAACCAGGCAGCCAGTATGTGACGACAAACAGTTTTCTGCTCAAGGCCGAGATGCTTAAATCCGGCGCCAGCCATGATCACTAGGAATTAAGCATGATTCATTCAATTGTACAGTTTTCAGTGTACCGCCGATGGCTGGTGCTATTCTTAACAATACTTATTGCCGGAGTGGGCGCTTACAATGTTTTCCAGCTTAATATTGATGCTGTACCGGATATTACCAATGTTCAGGTGCAGATTAATACCGAAGCAGAAGGTTATTCACCGTTGGAGGTTGAACAGCGAATTACCTATAGCGTTGAAAATGCTATGGCCGGCTTACCCAATCTCGATTACACCCGTTCTTTATCACGCTATGGGTTATCTCAGGTCACGGTGGTATTTGAAGAAGATACGGATATTTATCTTGCCAGGCAGTTGATAAATGAACGTCTGCAGGGAATTCGCAGTGAGTTACCTGTTGGCATAGAACCACAGATGGGACCGATCGCCACTGGTTTGGGTGAGGTGTTTACCTATAGTGTCCGCGCGAAACCGGATGCGTTGAAAGCCGATGGCACTGAATATACCGCAGAAGATTTACGCACCATACAGGACTGGATTATCCGTCCCCAGATGGTAAAAGTGCTGGGCGTTACTGAGATCAATAGTATCGGTGGGTATGAACGTGAATATCAGGTAGCCCCTGATCCAGCCAAACTGCTGGCCTACAAAGTCAGCCTGGCTGAACTGAGCGAAGCATTAATACGTAATAATCAGAATGCTGGTGCCGGTTATATTGAACGGAATGGCGAACAGTGGCTGGTACGTTCCCCAGGTCAGTTAACCTCTCTGGAAGATATTCGAAATGTCGTTATCACCAAACGTGATGACACGCCGATCCGGATAATGGATGTGGCCGAAGTATTTTACGGAAAACAGTTACGTACCGGCGCGGCGACCCAGGATGGAAAGGAAACGGTGTTAGGTACGGCTTTTATGTTGATTGGCGAAAACAGTCGAGTGGTCGCCAGAGCCGTTGCTGACCGCCTGGAACAGGTAAATCAAAGCTTGCCTGAAGGCATTGTGGCTGAAGCTGTATATGACCGGACCACATTAGTCGATAAAACACTCAAAACGGTACAAAAAAATCTGTTCGAGGGTGCTCTACTGGTCATTGTGGTGTTGTTTTTATTGCTGGGAAATATTCGGGCAGCGTTAATAACGGCGCTGGTCATTCCGTTAAGTATGTTATTTGCCATTACCGGAATGGTCAGTAACAAAGTGTCGGGCAATTTGATGAGTCTGGGAGCGATTGATTTTGGACTGATAGTCGATGGTGCGGTGATTGTGGTGGAAAATGCCTTGCGACGTCTGGGCTTGGCACAGCAACGTCTGGGCCGGTTATTAAGTTTGCAGGAACGCTTGGCGGAGGTGATTGAGAGTACCCGGGAAGTGTTTAATCCGGCGGTATTTGGCATGTTTATTATCATGCTGGTGTATCTCCCCATTTTTGCCCTCAGCGGTGTTGAAGGAAAAATGTTTCATCCCATGGCGTTTACCGTGGTGGCAGCACTAACCGGGGCTTTGATATTTGCGGTGACTTTTGTGCCAGCCGCGGTGGCGGTATTGATCACCGGCAGGGTAGCCGAACAGGAAAATCCAATTATGCGGGTAGCGCGGTGGATTTATCGTCCGCTGTTAAGCCTGTCTTTACGTCTGCCTTTTATAATTGTCTTACTGGCCACGTTGATGGTCAGTATCACGGTTTATTATGGTTCGCGTTTAGGTAGCGAGTTTCTGCCACAACTGGATGAAGGTGATATCGCTTTGCACGCATTGCGGGTCACTGGCACCGGACTTGAACAATCTGTGGCGATGCAAAATCAGCTGGAATCGGTAATAGCCGAGTTTCCACAGGTTAAACATGTGTACTCGAAAATTGGTACGCCGGATATTGCCACCGACCCGATGCCACCAAGTGTTGCGGATACCTTTGTTATTTTGCAACCCATCGAAAAATGGCCTGAACCCCAATTGAGTAAGGCGGAATTCCTGGCAGAATTACGAGAAACGGTTGAAGCAGTGCCGGGAAATCTCTATGAATTCACCCAGCCGATTGAAATGCGTTTCAATGAACTGATTGCCGGGGTGCGTGCAGACGTGGCATTAAGAATTTATGGCGATGACTTGGAGACGCTTTATCAACTGGGCGGTCAGGCTGAGCAAATGTTGTCTGGTGTCACTGGTGCTTCAGATGTAAGAATGGAACAATTGACGGGTTTACCGATGTTATCCATTGAACCACAACGTGATCATTTAGCTTTGTTGGGTTTGGATATCGCCAGTCTGCAGCAAAGCATTCAAACGGCGATTGG
>NZ_DFTU01000064.1:14876-17582 GCF_002379485.1 Methylophaga sp. UBA4204
ATCGCATTACCTGACAGTGATGATCCAGATTTATCTTATGTGCCGTTGGGTGAAATTGCCGATATTAAAGCCATCAGTGGCCCCAATCAGATAAACCGTGAAAGCGGTAAACGTCATGTCATTATCAGTGCCAATGTGGTGGATAGGGATTTGGGATCCTTTATCGCGGATGTGCAGCAGAATGCACAACAGCTCAATCTACCTGCAGGGTATTGGCTGGAATATGGCGGAACCTTTGAACAATTGGAATCGGCCAGCAAGCGATTGATGATTGTGGTGCCCATAACACTGTTGCTGATCCTGATGATATTGTTCAGTGTATTTAATTCATTAAAAGATGCTTTGCTGATTTTTACCGGTGTACCAATGGCATTAACCGGTGGTCTGATTGCACTGATGTTAAGGGATATGCCGTTATCCATTTCTGCGGCAGTGGGATTTATTGCTTTATCAGGTATAGCCGTCTTAAACGGCGTGGTGATGTTGACATTTATCCGACAGCTGCGTGAGCAGGGTATGGTGCTGCTGGAAGCTGTTTTCGAGGGCGCAATGCAACGGTTACGCCCTGTATTGATGACCGCACTGGTAGCTGGTTTAGGGTTTCTGCCGATGGCATTAAATACGGGAACCGGTGCTGAGGTCCAGCGTCCATTGGCTACGGTCGTGGTGGGAGGAATTATTTCTTCAACGTTATTGACGTTGCTGGTGTTACCCGCCTTGTATTTTTTAGCCTATCGATTTAGTTCAAAAGATAAGTAGTCCAGAAATGAAAAAGCCGGGAGAACCCCGGCTTTTCCACGATATACGAAGCTGAAACGTTATTAGTTAAGCATAGACTGCACTTTGTCACGCAATTGAGCATCACTTTGAATAGCCAAGGCGATATTGCTATATGTTTCGACATCCAGGCCTTCGTTTTGAACGGTTTGGACCATTTTCTGGCTGGCTTCCTGTTGTAATTTTGCAGCTTGGTCAGGATCTTCAGTACTTTCCAGACGGCCTGAATATTCATTACGAATTTCTTCAAGATCACCCTGAACATCAACAAATTTTTGCAACTCAGAATCACTGAAATCAGTTGCTGGAGCTGTTTCAGGCATTGGAGCTTGAGGAGCTGCCTGTTGTGGTTGTTCTGCAAAAGCAGGAGCGCTTAGACCCAGAGCCATTAAAATTGAAGCAAAAATAGCTGTTTTTTTCATGGTGTTTTCCTTTATTGATTGTGGAACACATTCAGGTTGTTGCGACAATCATGCCAGAAAGCCGGGTTTTTATAAGTCGTTGTATTTAATCTATAAAATGTTTCGTGTCAGATCTGTTAACCCTTATATGAAGCTTGACGGGTACTTTGGTATGTGTCAATTTGGCCCATGTGCCATAAATTCAAGTTTGTTAAGAGGCCATTGAATGCGTTTTCCATCCATTTTCAGCAATCTGCGATTAGTGTTGATCATGCAGGTTGCATTGCCAGTGTTACTGGTGCTGGCGATGATCCTCGCGATTGGTCTATCTATGGTGGGCCAGTTTATCGAGGAAAGAATGCAGCGGGATTTACAGCAAGTGGCCCGAACTATTCATTTGCCAGTTTCTCAGGCGCTGGAACGGCAGGATCTGGATCAGTTACAAAACAGCATGGCTTCGGTTTTTGGTATTACCGAGGTATATGGAGCCTACTTATTCGATGCCAATGGCAAGCGGTTAAGCAGTTTTGGTGTCGTTAATCCAACGAAAGAACAGGCAACGGATGCACTTGAACAGATCGCCGAAGGTGAATTTGCACAATATGAACGGATTCGTGGCCGGAATGTGTATTCCTTTTTTATGCCTATTTTTGATGCGACTGGCCAGCCAAATGGCCTATTACAAGTGACTCGTCGGCGCAGTGATATTGACCGTGAGCTGACTGAATTAAAATATTGGGCCTGGGGTAGTTTTGGTCTGGTGTCATTAATTATTCTTGGGGTCATTACCTATTCCCACCAGCGTGCCATTGAAACCCCATTGCAGAAATTAGTTGAGAGCATGCGGCGGGTGAGCCAGGGGGATAGAGAACATCGGGCAGCAGAGCAGGGACCGATAGAAATAAGCCAATTGGCAAAAGGACTCAATGGCATGCTCAATGCGATTGAAGCTGCAGAGAAAAGCGAAGCTCAGCAACGTTCCGCCCGGGAGCAGATGGCAGAAAGACTCCGGCAAACCGAAACCATGGCAGCGCTTGGACAATTATCGGCAGCTGTCGCTCATGAATTAGGTGCCCCGCTAACAGTGGTTGATGGAAGAGCCGGCCGATTATTAAGGCGTCTGGAAAACGAAAACGACTTAAAAGAGTTAAATGAAATCCGTCAGCAGGCGGCCAGAATGACCTCGATTATTCAGCAATTACTCAGTTTTGGTCGTTCATCGCGTGCTGAATTTCGTGAACTTGATGTGACGTCATTGATCGAGAGGGCCGAGGCATTGCTGGCCAATCAAGGTTATCAAGTCACTCTTGTTAAGGGACCCATGGCAACAATTAAAGGCGATTCATTAAGCCTGGAGCAGGGATTGATCAATTTATTACGCAATGCCTGTCAGGCATGTCCTGAGGGCCCGGTTGAACTCTGTTGGGAACAGGATGAAAAACAGTTAAAAATCCATATAGACGATGCCGGCCCTGGTATTAACGAGGAGCAGAAAGCCCAGATTTTTGATCCCTTTGTCACCACCAAA
>NZ_DFTU01000064.1:17664-18180 GCF_002379485.1 Methylophaga sp. UBA4204
TTGATCCCTTTGTCACCACCAAAGCGCCGGGCGAAGGAAGTGGTCTGGGGCTGGCTATTGTGAAACGGATCCTGCGAGAACATCAGGGGGAGATTATTTTGAGTCATAGTCCACTGGGTGGGGCCAGATTCAGTCTAATTTTACCGTTGGTTTTAACTACAGATTCCGGAACAAGCGCATGACCACAAAACAGAATAAAAATTTGCCCATCCTGTTGATAGAAGATGATCAGGCATTAGCCCGGCTGATTTCAGATGAGCTGGAAACTGAAGGCTGGAATCTGGAGATTCATCATCAGCTCCAATCGGCTCTGGACTGGCTCAACATTAATCAACCTGCTTTGATTGTTACTGATTTGCGCTTGCCAGATGGCAATGGAATGCAGGTGGTAGAGCAGGTTGTCACCCATTGGCCGGAAGAACAACGACCAGGATTGATAGTTATCACGGCATTTGGCAGTGTGCGACAGGCAGTGCAGGCTTTACAGGCCGGCGCCGATGACTTTCTCACCAAACC
>NZ_DFTU01000072.1:0-20164 GCF_002379485.1 Methylophaga sp. UBA4204
TATGATAATGCATTAAATAATGTTGGATCAATTAACAATACCGGTAGCAGTAATGCTCATGTACATGATAATACTGCGGCATCATCAGCAAAGGGAGCCCCTAAAGCGATATTGTCGCGCACGCTGCCATAGAACAGCATGACATCTTGAGGAACATAGCCGACAGATCGGCGTAAATCAATTGGATCAATCTGTCGCAGATCCGTCTCATCCAGAAGCACTGCACCCTCGGCAGGTTCATATAAACCCAGAATCAATTTCTCTATCGAACTTTTACCGGAACCGATTCTGCCGATTATGGCAACTTTTTCACCCGGTTTAATTTTAAAGGAAATATCGCTTAATGCGTCTATGGCCTGCTCTGGGTAGCGGAAGCTGACTTGTTTGAATTCAATACCACCCTGGAATTTCTCACGATGCAGAAATTCCCGACCGCTGGGACGTTCAACCGGTAAATTCATCATATTGTTCAAAGAACTTAACGCGGCTTTTGAATGATGAAAACGCGTTAAAATACCTGCCAGCTGCCCCATTGGTGCCAGCGCCCTGCCTGCCAGTATGGTGCTGGCAATCAAGGCACCCATGCTGATTTCGTTCTCACTGATTTTGTAGACCCCATAAACCACCACGGCAATAGTGGTCATTTGCTGAACAAAACTGGTTAAATTTACTGCTGCTGATGACAGCAGTTTGGCCCGTTGACTGTACTTGGAAATAGAGCCGGCAGTTTGCTCCCATTTACGTTGTAACGGGCTCTCTGCCCCCAGACTTTTGATCGTTTCGAGGCCGGTTAATGTTTCTATAAGTGTGGCGCTTTTTTGTCCAGCATGACGAAATAACTGCTTAATTGCCCGACCTAACGGTATCTGAATGATTAAACTAATCAAAATCGTAATGGGAATAACCGCCAACGGAATATAGGCTAAATCACCGGCAATCATCCAGATAACGGCTATAAACAAAAAGGTAAACGGTAAATCAATCAGCGTGGCAAGCGTGGCCGAAGTAAAAAAGTCACGAAATGACTCAAACTCTTGCATGCTATTAGCAAAGTTACCTACTGAATTGGGCCGAGCAGCCATTTTGATGCCCAGTACTTTTTCAAAAATCGTGGCGGATAAAATAACGTCTGCTTTTTTGCCGGCAACATCAATAAAGTAACCACGTAATGTGCGTAGTAACAAATCAAAGACAAACACAATCGCCAGACCAATCGCCAACACCCACAATGTAGCCAGCGCATTGTTGGGTACGACCCGGTCATAGACATTCATCACAAACAGCGGTGAAGCTATGGCAAATAAGTTGACCAGAATTGAAGCCACGAATACTTCGCTGTAGATTGGCCAATAACGTGTCAGCGTTCCCCAGAACCAGTGTCTGGCCCGAGGGATGGCCGAGTTTTCACTGCGGTTATCAAAATGCTGAACTGCTCGTATGAAAATAGCGTAGCCAGTGTAATACTGCTGTAACTCGTTCAATTCCACGACAGTTTCAGCGTCGCCATTTTCAGGATAAATGACCGTAGCCTCTTTGCCGTTTAGCTTCAGTAAAATACAGGCATTGCCATCATTCAGAAGTAATACAGCTGGTAGCACCAACGGAGAAATTTTACGTAGTGGGCGTTTTATGACTTTTGAAGAAAGCCCTGCCCGTTCAGCCGCTCTGGAAAACAATTCTGGAGACAGTCGGTTATCCACTAAAGGAAGGCCTGCTACCATCGAATCAGGGCTATGTGGTTTTCGTAAAAGTTTGGTGAGAACCGTCAGACATGCTAATAGCGGATCATCATGAGTCAGATAAGCCGATTCAGCTTTCCATTGCCGATTCCGTTCTTGTTCAGTGGTTGCTTGATTTTCCATTTAATCCAACGACGCTACCCAACTCAAAATGTGATGAGTTTCACAGTTTTTTTCTTTACTGTAAACCTATGACCGCTTACTCTTTCCAAAGGTAGCATATCAAGAATAATCGGGAACAATAAGATGGTATACGTCGATCGCGATGAAAAGGGTCACATAATTGGAGTTTTTAATTCCCCACAGAGCGATGATAGTCACTACATCTCTCCACAAGCCCCCGAATTACTTGAGTTCCTTGGTCAATCCAACCGCCAGGAAGATATTCAAACGATACTTACAGCCTCAGACATGGCGATGGTAAGGGTTATTGAAGATCTGGTGAACACGCTGATAGACAAAGGGGTGATTTTATTTACTGAATTACCTGAGGCAGCGCAACAAAAATTAGTTCAGCGTGAAAAGATTCGCCATCATCTTAGTTCATTGGAAAATTTAATGAACGAAGATGAAGGCTTGCTCTAGGGCTTGTTGATTTTTCATCTCCACGACTGCTGGCAGCGATGGAAGATTAACACTCCCAAAGCTATTTCTTTTTAACCCGACTGGCTATTATTCGCTTGCGTTTTTCCTGTGGATTCTCTGCCGGCTTCTTCCGTTCTCTAAACGGATTATCACTGGTCTTAAACTCAATCATCACCGGTGTTCCCTGCAATTTGAGTGCAGTACGGAAATAATTTTCCAAATAACGTCGATAGCTGTTTGGCGTCGCTTCTGTCTGATTACCATGGATAATGATACGGGGAGGATTTTTACCGCCTAAATGGGCATAACGGTATTTAATCCGGCGTCCGTTAACCAATGGTGGTTGATGATCGGCAACAGCCTCTTCCAATACTCTGGTTAATTGTGGCGTAGGAATTTTAGCTAAGGCAGAGCCATACGCAGTTTTTACAGATTTAAGTAATAAGCCAACACCACTGCCATGCAAAGCCGAAATGAAATGCGTCTTGGCAAAACTCAAAAACGGCAAACGACGCTCAATATTGGTTGCAACCCATTCACGTTCCTGTTTCTCCAGACCATCCCATTTATTGACTGCGATAACCACAGCGCGGCCACTTTCGATAATCAGCCCAGCCAGATGAAGATCCTGATCCACAACACCCTGGTGCGCATCTAATACTAACAAAACCACATTAGCCGCCTCGATGGCTTGCAGGGTTTTTACAATGCTGAATTTCTCCAGCGCTTCGGAGACCTTGGAACGGCGTCTGACACCTGCTGTATCGATTAGGATGTAGTTCGTGCCATCCTTTTCAAATGGAATATAGATACTATCCCGGGTAGTGCCCGGTTCATCAAAAGCCACAACACGGTCTTCGCCGAGCAGACGATTGACCAGCGTTGATTTACCTACATTTGGTCTACCCACAACGGCGAGACGAATATCACCTGACGTATCTTCTTCTTTTTCATCTTCTTCAGATTCAACAATACGAATAGCGGGTAAATCACGCATAAGGGTATTCATTAAATTACTGATGCCACGTCCCTGAGTCGCAGAAATGACTTCCGGTTCACCCAGCCCAAGCCGATAAAAATCTGCTGCCGCCAGCTCTTTTTGCTCGCTTTCAGTTTTATTGATAACCAGTAAAACCGGCTTACCAACATTGCGTAACTGTTTTGCTATCAATTCATCAGCGGGGACAACACCGGTTTTGCCATCAACTACAAATAGAATCAGATCGGCTTCCATAATCGCCAGTTCAGCCTGTTTGCGCATCAGGTCTGACATATCGTCACCCTGTACGGTCAAACCACCTGTATCGATAAGAATGAATTCCGCTTCATCATGACGCGCATTGCCGTATATCCGATCACGGGTCAAACCGGCATGATCTGCTACCAACGCATTGCGCGTCTTGGTCAGACGATTAAATAACGTGGATTTGCCAACATTCGGCCGCCCAACAAGAGCAATAACAGGTTTCACAGTTAGGGGATCCGAATGGCGGAAAGCTTGCCGCCTGTAGTCATGACGTAAAGCACACCATCACGAACGATGGGTTGGCTGCGAATAGGATCTTTATCCAGTCTTTGACGAGCAACAAAACGACCATCGGAACGTGCCACCCAGTGTAAATAACCTTCAAAGTCACCTACCACCACATATTCACCGGCAATGACTGGCGCGGTAATGTTTCGTCTTAGCAATAATGTCTGACGCCATAAAGAATCACCAGATCCGTCAGCGATTGACCATAGATAACTTTGATCATCACTCACATAAACAGCATCCGTTGACGCTACCGCAATACCGGTTGCAGAGGACATTTCTCGGTCCCATAGGGTTTGTCCGGTATCCGTATCCATTACTGCTAAATTACCCTGAAAAGCGACAACATAAATCATACCGTTTTGGATCACCGGGTCGGCATCGATATCGACCAATCGCTCTAACTCAGTACGACCACTTGGCACAGCGACACTTTTTTCCCAGATAACTTTGCCATCATTGAGAGAGAGTGCAACTAACTTACCATTATCATATCCAGCAAAAACTGTTTGTCCGTCAATCACAGGAGCGCTAACACCACGAAGACTCAAAAGTGGTACGGCGCGTTGATAATTCCACAGAATATTGCCGCTGCTTGCTGAAATCGCTGTTAAACGACCATCTGCTGTTCTCACAACAACGCTATCGCCACCGACTTTTGCCGGTGCAAGGACTTCACTGCTGAGACGCTGACGCCAGAGTTCATCACCGGTGCTGTCATCCAAAGCGACTACTTCCCCACTCTGAGAACCAACAACGATCAGACCTTCTCCGCCACCAACACCCGACGCAACAGGCATATCTAATTTGCTGCGCCATTCACGTCGGCCATTTTCAATATTATGGCTGCGAACATCTCCTTCATGATCCACGGTGACAATGGAGTCACCTTGAATCCAGGGCGCAAGATTTGAATACTCTGATCCAGCACCATCACCAGTACCCGTTGACCAGAGAGTTTTGGGTTCGAACTCTACTTGAAATTCAGTAAGTTCAGTTGGCGGAGCTTCGTAACTGTCAGCCGCAAAGAATTCTTTTACTGTTCCACAACCAGCAAGCGCCATCAGAGCAAAGCCAACAACGGTATTTCGGATTACATTAGCTTTCATTAATAACGGCCACATCATCACGCTTCATTTCCAGGAGAGTTTTACGAGGGTCATCAGCATCCATACTTGAAATAGATTCGACATAAGCTTCATAGGCTTCTGTTTTATTTTCCTGTGCAAGATAAATATCACCTTTGAGTTCAGCAAATAAAGAAACAAATCCTTCAGAAACAGTTTGTTGGGTCAATTCCAAAGCTTTTGCGTATTCGGCCTGATCAACCAATACACGAGCCATACGTAATCTGGCCAAATCTTTCTGGGCGTTCAGTTTTGCCTGATCAACAGTCCACTGTAAATATTCCAATGCCGCTACAGTTTGGTCATTGCGCACTTGTTCAGCAGCCAGCTCCAGCGAAGCAAATGCAGCATATGGAGTAGCAGAATGTGTTTGCATGAGTTCCTGGGTCAAGTCTTCAGCAGCTGTTAAATCAGCATTACTGATGTTCATCTGAACTTGTTGGTACATTGCTGCAGCCTGCTCAGTCTTGGCTTGTTGAAAATTAATCCAATAACGACCACCAAAAATTATTGCACCACCTAAAACCACACCGGTTACTACTGAACGGCCGTTTTCCCGCCACCAATTCTTTATCGCTTCGCCTTTTTCATCATCCGATGCGTAGATATCCATCGTTTTCTCCTTGCTTACAGCAATTTAAGGATAGTTAAGCCATCACTTTTTCGTAAGTGAATTAAAGTGCCAGATTATACGTGTTTATCCGCTGATTGTGCTAACCATGGCAGCACCAGCCAATCGCACCATATAAGTGCCATTAAATATAAAATCGCACCATAACAGTTCAATTTATAAGAATTCACTGAATAGCAAAAACTCTAGATGCTTGTTTTATATGATTTTGTCTAAATTGGTGCAAGTCTTGCTATTTTGGTGCTTGCTCAACACTAATTATAAGGAAAACTAATTGTGCAAAACGCAAGCGACGTACTTTTTATATTAATAGGCGCCATTATGGTGCTTGCCATGCATGCTGGCTTCGCCTTTCTTGAAGTCGGTACCGTAAGGAAAAAAAATCAGGTTAATGCTTTGGTCAAAATTATCACTGACTTTGGCGTTTCCACTATTGCTTACTTTTTTATCGGCTATGGAATTGCTTATGGTTTGAATTTTTTTGAACCTTCGCCATTACTCACCGAAAACAATGGCTATGCCTTAGTGAAATTTTTCTTTTTATTAACATTTGCCGCAGCAATACCTGCCATTGTCTCCGGTGGTATCGCCGAACGGGCAAAATTCAATCCTCAATTGATTGCCACATTTTTGATTGCAGGCTTTGTCTATCCAGTATTTGAAGGCATCAGCTGGAATGGCTTATT
Source organism: Methylophaga sp. UBA4204 (assembly GCF_002379485.1). Classification (NCBI taxonomy): domain Bacteria; kingdom Pseudomonadati; phylum Pseudomonadota; class Gammaproteobacteria; order Thiotrichales; family Piscirickettsiaceae; genus Methylophaga; species Methylophaga sp. UBA4204. Next base: position 6,303 of record NZ_DFTU01000072.1, read on the forward strand.
TGGTATTCAGAATTGGCTGGAAAATCAATTTGGCGCGGCGTTTCACGACTTTGCCGGTTCTATCGTAGTTCATGCTGTTGGTGGATGGATAGCCTTGGCAGCCGTTCTGTTGCTAGGTCCAAGACACGGACGTTATGGCAAGCAAGGCGAAATATATGCTCACCCACCATCAAATATTCCTTTTCTGGCGCTAGGCGCATGGATCCTGACCGTAGGCTGGTTTGGTTTTAATGTAATGTCGGCTCAGGAAGTTGAAGGCATCAGCGGGCTGGTAGCCATTAACTCATTAATGGCGATGGTTGGAGGTACTCTGGCAGCCTGTTTTATTGGTCGTAATGACCCAGGGTTTGTCCATAATGGTCCACTTGCCGGTTTAGTGGCAATTTGTGCTGGCTCAGACATCATGCACCCCCTTGGTGCATTGGTAACAGGTTCGCTTGCCGGAGCTATTTTTGTCATCACTTTTACTCTGGCACAGAATAAATGGAAAATTGATGACGTTTTAGGTGTATGGCCACTTCATGGGTTATGTGGCGTATGGGGGGCTATTGCTGCCGGTATTTTCGGAAAGGTCGCCCTGGGTGGAATGGGCGGGGTCAGCCTGGCTTCTCAGTTTATCGGAGCGGCCATTGGTGTAGGTATTGCGTTTATCGGTGGTCTTATTGTCTATGGCGGTTTGAAAGCCACTATGGGACTTAGATTAAGTACAGAAGATGAATTCAATGGGGCAGATTTGAGTATTCATAAAATCAGCTCAACCCCGGCAAACGATTAAGGTTGCTTATCAACTCATCATCCGGTAGGAAACTACCGGATGATGCCACCTTGTTGCTTATCCAGAAACTCCATAAAGATTGTCAGTTCTTCAGCTTCCTGTTTAATACTATGCAAGCGTTCTCGTGCTTCTTCCATGCGCAAACCTGAACGGTAAACCAGTTTGTACGCCTGACGGATATTGCGAATCTGGGTATCAGTAAAAGCGCGTCTACGCAGTCCTTCAACGTTAATTCCGACAGGTTCAGCCATGTGTCCGGAAACCAGAACATAAGGTGGAACATTGCGAGATATAACGCTGCCCATCGCACTGAAACTATGTGATCCAAGATGATTAAACTGACTCACCAGCGTAAACCCTCCAAGGATAACATGTTGATCAACGATGACATGTCCCGCCAGAGAGGCGTTATTAGCAAATATATTGTCATCGCCAATAATGCAGTCATGAGCAATATGTACATAGGCCATGATCCAGTTATTACTGCCGACTCTGGTAACACCACCACCCTGCACTGTACCGCGATTGATGGTCACAGATTCCCGTATCAGATTATTATCACCGATTTCCAGTAGAGTTGGTTCTCCGTGATATTTCTTATCCTGAGGTTCTTCACCTATCGATGAGAACTGAAATATACGATTATTACGACCAATTCTGGTCGGACCTTTTATTACCACATGTGAGGCTATTTCGGTACCTGAAGCGATTTCGACATTCGCTCCGATAATACTGTAAGCACCGATGATCACATCATCAGCAATTTTGGCACCAGGATCGATTAAGGCTGTTTGATGAATCACGAAGGCATTTCTTGGTTAACACACATAATATCAGCACTGACAACGACATCGCCGTCAACAGTAGCCTGAGCGTAAAATTTCCATAAATTACGTTTATTTTTAATTAACTTTACTTCTAAACGCAACTGATCACCCGGTTCGACAGGTTTTTTAAAACGTGCGTTATCAATGCCTGCCAGATAATACAGGGCATCATCAGAACGAATTTGGTCTGCCGTTTTAAAGGCAAGTAATCCTGTAGCCTGAGCCAATGCTTCAAGAATTAACACACCAGGCATAATCACACGTTGTGGAAAATGTCCGGTAAAGTGTGGTTCGTTAAAGCTGACATTTTTGATACCAACCAGATGCTCACCTGGTGTAAATTCAATCACCCTGTCAATCAACAGGAAGGGGTATCGATGTGGCAGTAAGCGTTGAATCTCATGTATGTCAATGGTGTTCAATCTGATTATCCTTTAGGATTTATATTTTTGCGTGCAGTAATCTTACGTTGAGACACTGATGCGGTAAAGCCAAGCCAGCCATCCAGCAATGAAAATCCATTACTCCAGCTTGGCCTCCAATTGTTTTATTTTGTCATTTAATTTATCAAGTTGTCGGTATCGAATAACATTACGATGCCAATCTCTGGTCGGTTCTGCTGGAATACCTGATGAGTAGGAGCCTGCTGTCAGTATTGATTTAGTCACCATACTCATACCGGTTATTTGCACGCCATCTGTTATTTCGATATGTCCGGCAATCCCTGTTCCACCACCAATCGCACAATGCGATCCGACGTGCGTACTACCAGAAATACCGACACAACCTGCAATAACAGTATGCTCGCCAATAAAGACGTTGTGACCAATTTGGATTTGATTATCCAGCTTCACACCATTACTGATAATAGTGTCGTCAATCGCGCCACGATCAATAGTCGTGTTCGCCCCGATTTCGACATCATTACCGATAATTACTGACCCGACCTGAGGTATCTTCAGCCAGAGACCATTTTCATTCGCAATACCAAAACCATCTGCACCAATAACTACCCCAGGATGAATACGTACACGCTCACCAATATGTACTTTTCGGCATAAAGTCACATTGGCAATCAACCTGCTATCAGCGGCAATAGAAACATTGTTTTCGATAACACAGCCAGGACCGATATCGACATTGTCACCGATTTGAACGTTGTTGCCGATATAGACCTGTGCTGATATACGTGCCGATTCCGCTATTTGACAGTTTTCGCCAATGACAGCGCTCGGATGAATACCTATTGGAGACTGCTCTTCGGGATATAACAACGAGGCAGCTTTTGCATAAGCAACGTAAGGATCTTTGATGACCAATGCATTCGTCTGAAGTTCAGCCAAATCATCAGGTGACACAATCACACAACCTGCTGAAGTTGATTTAAGATACTGACGATATTTGGTATTTGCCAAAAAACTGATGTCAGTATCCGTTGCATTCTGCAGGGTACCGACACCGGTTATCACTTTGTCTGCATTGCCAACCAGTTTTGCACCAATTTCAGATGCAATTTTTGCTAAAGTCCACACCACATCCAGATTCTTATTTCGCTTTAAGTTTTTCCAGCACTTTAGAAGTTAAATCTGCCTTTTCACTGGCAAAAATGACACCTTGATAAAGCACCAAATCATAGGATTCTTTTTTGGCAAGCTCGACGATGGTTTCGGCGATCTCTTCTTCTAACTTGCGTAATTCTTCATTGCGACGAATAGACAAGTCTTCACTGTACTCATCCTGAAGGCGTTTCAGTTCACGTTGATCATTAATGATCTTGCGCTCCTGGACCTGGCGGTCCTCATTACTGAGAACAGCAGCGTCACGGTTTAGTTTTTCCTGAGCTGCACGTAATTCTTTGTGTTTGTTCTCGAGTGATTTGCTACGAGCTGAAAATTCTTTTTCCAAACGGGCTAAAGCACGTTCTTTTTGGGGCGATTGATCTAATACAACACTGGCATTAACCACGCCAATTTTCATTTCTTCAGCAAATACTGGGCTAACCATTAAAGAAGCCAATATAAGGCCAACAATCTTGATTTTTTTCACTCTTAACTCCGATAGTTAAATTAAAATGTCGATCCTAATGAAAACTGGAATACTTCCGTTTCATCATCCGGCTGATCACGCAAAGGAGCAGCAATACTAAACGACATTGCGCCAAATGGTGAAATCCAAATCGCTGATAAGCCGGTTGAATAGCGCAGCAAGTCAGCTTCAAAGCTTTGATCGACATCATATACGTTACCCACATCCACGAATGTGCTCAAGCGGAAAGAGCGTAAAGCTTTTTTCATGAATGGGATGGGAAAAATAATCTCTGCACCGCCGGTGACCATTAAATTACCACCCAAAGGTTGGTCAGCTTCTCTGACGCCCAGTGTATTCGCTCTAAAACCTCTTACGCTACGAATACCACCGGCATAAAAGTTCTGGAAGAAAGGAAACTCGTTACTATCACCATAGGCTCTACCGTAGCCAAGGTCGGTCCGCAACGCAAATGTAAAGGTATCGCTTAATGGTGTATACCAGTTATTGCGATAGCGCAGTTTGTAATACTGTAAGTCGCCGATAGGAGTAGCAACCTCAGCAGAAAGACTTTGTGATAACCCTTTTGTAGGTAATATTGCATTATCACGGGTATCGCTGGACCACCCCAGTGTTACCGGAAATGCATGGAAAGAATCACCTTCGGTTTCGATAAAATCATCATAGCGGGTAATATCATTATTACTAGGTACATCCAGCTGGGTATTTTCATAGCCGAAAGCCAGATTAATGCGGTTGTTTTCCGAGATGGGAATACCAAAATTAATGTCACCACCGAATACGTCCGTGGTGTAATTTGCTATATTCGCTTCAAAGGCATCGGTTTCACGGTAAAACAGGTTAAAACCCTGACTGATACCATCTACAGTCGCAAATGGATTGGTGTAACCAAAGCTGTAAACAGTATTAACCCGGCTGTTGTTAAAACCGAAACGAATATGTTTACCACTACCCATAAAGTTCTTCTGGGTCACATTGGCATTAAAGATAATGCCGTCAGACTGCGAATAACCAATACCCGCTGACAAGCTGCCTGAGGCCATTTCGGTTACATTGAAATCCAGATCGACCTGATCAGATGTTCCGGCAACAGGCAGAGTTTCAACGTTTACATCTTCAAAATAGCCCAAACGTGAGATACGTTCTCTTGAACGTTCAACATCACCGGTAGAAATCCAGGCTGATTCCTGTTGACGCATTTCCTGACGCAGTACCTCATCACGGGTTTTACTATTACCAGAAATATTGATACGGCGTACATAAGCCCGACGGCCGGGATCAACAAAGAAAGTCAGATTAACTTCGCGTGTTTCACGATCAATATCCGGGACTGCGTTAACGTTGGCAAAGGCATAACCATCATTTCCCAGTCGATCAGTCAGCCTTTCAGAACTTGAAGTAATGGCTTTTCTGGAAAACACTGAGTTTTTACGAATGGTGACCAGATCAAATAACTCTTCTTCCGGCACAATCAGATTGCCCGCCAATCTTACTTCATTGATTTTATAACGTTCACCTTCCGAAATATTTATCGTAATGAACATCTGTTTTTTATCATCAGAAATTGTTACCTGAGTGGACTCGACTGTAAAATCAACATAACCGCGATCCAGATAAAAAGAACGCAAAGACTCAAGATCAGCTGATAACTTTTGCCGTGAGTACTGATTATCTTTGGTTAACGATGATAGCCAGCCCCCCGTTGTCGATTCCAACTCGTCCAGCAACTCGTCTTCATCGTATGATTTATTGCCGACAATGTTGATCTCACCAATCGTCGCAACCACGCCTTCAGCCATATTAATGCGGACGGCTACTCGATTACGCGACAGCGGAGTAACCTCAGAGCTAATATTCACACCATATTTACCACGACTGAAATACTGACGTTGTAACTCCAGCTCAACCCTTTCCAGCATCGCCTGCTCAAATACCTGACCTTCAGCAAAACCAATCTGACGCAATGATTTTAATAATTCATCACTGTCCAAATCTTTGTTACCAATAAACTCAATACTGGAAATCGCCGGGCGCTCACTTACAGTGATAACTAAAACGCCTTCATCGCGTTCTACCTGCACATCATTAAAGTATTTTGATTTAAACAATGAGCGAATGATGCCTCTAACATCATTTTCAGTCAGTTCATCACCGACTTTAACCGGTAAAAAGTTGAAAACGGTACCTGCGGAGATTCTTTGCAACCCCTCCACCCGGATATCTTTGATAATAAATTCCTCGGCCCAAGCTGCGGAGGATAACAAGATGAGCGTCAATGCTGTGATGATTTGTTTCATTGTTGTTTTACAGTCAGTCAGCCGAAGAAATCGTAAGTGTACCTGCAATGTTTCGATTAGCCAATGAGTCGGGCGATGTCATTTGTAAAAGCGAATACCATTAGCAGAAGAATCAGGAATAATCCTATTTTTTGTCCCTGGATTTGTACTGATTCGGGCAAAGGCTTGCCACGAACCCATTCAAAAAAGTACATCAGCAAATGGCCACCATCAAGTACCGGAACTGGAAGTAAATTCAGAATCCCTAAACTGATGCTGATCATTGCCAGAAAACTGATAAAAGCAATTAAGCCCTGTTGCGCAGAATCCCCGGCAAACTGGGCAATAGCAATAGGCCCGCCAAGATTGTCACTGGAAACCGTACCTATAAGCATGCCCCATAAGCCACTTAAGGTGGTGACACTGAACTGCCAGGTTTGGCTGAACGCCTGGGGGATCGCCGCCAATGGGCCATAACGTAATTCTGATCTTAATTCTGCGGGGATTTCATAGCCTTCGGTATTGACTGCCGCACCTATCCGACCGACATTATTTTCATCTGCGACAGGAGTAATATCGAGCTGTTCAACTTGTCCATCACGAAGAATTTCAATACTCATTTCTTCATCAGCACTGCTTTGAATGAGAGCGACCCAAGCCTGCCAGCTGGATAATTGTTTTCCATCAGCTGAAATTAATTCATCACCTGTTTGTAAGCCCGCCCTTTCCGCCGGGCTATCAGCCACAATTTCACCCAGAATCGGGGGCATATCGGGTTGCACGGTTTTGATACCTATCTGACTAAACAGTGATCCAGCATCGTCCAGCCCAAGTTTTGGCAATGTTAGTTGTTTGGTACTTTCAATATCAGTAATGCGGGTAGTCAGGGTAACGGTTTCACCGGACTGCGCGAACTTCAACCATTGCTGAAACAAGCTGTTAACTGTCGGCGTTGCTTTGCCATTGACGGCTATAATTTCTTCACCAGGAATGAGCTGTGCCATCGCAGCGGGAGAATCAGCTGTTACATCATCAATGATCGGCTTTAAACCGGGCACACCGGTAACCATGATGACCCAATAGGCAAAGACGGCAAATAACAGGTTTGCGATCGGTCCGGCAGATACAATTGCAACCCGGTTTCGTAACGGTTGACGATTAAAGGCCTGGTCAAGCTCTGCTTCTGCTACTGGTGCTTCTCGTTCATCCAGCATTTTGACATAGCCACCTAATGGCAATGCTGCGATGACAAATTCAGTGCCGTTTTTGAGTTGTTTTGACCAGAGTTTTTGTCCAAAGCCAACTGAAAAGCGTAGTACTTTCACGCCACATCTTCTTGCCACCCAATAATGGCCGAATTCATGGATGACCACCAGCAAGCTGAGGGCAATAATAAAAAAGATTAATGATTGCATAAAATCTTAGTCTGCTTTTGGGCAGCCTCTCTTGCCAGCTTATCGGCAGACAATATCTGTTCCAGTGAATCAGCTGATGTTGCAGGTATGCTTTCCAACACGTCCGCGATGACCCGGGCAATATCAGTAAATTTGATTTGCTGTTGCAGGAACGCTTCTACCGCCACTTCATTTGCCGCGTTAAGAATGGCGGTGCTGGTACCACCGATGTTCAATGCCTTATAGGCCAGCGCCAGACAGGGGAAACGTTTAAAATCTGCAATGGCAAAATCAAGTCTCCCTGCTTTGACCAAATCCAATGGTGCAACACCTGAATCAATGCGTTCTGGCCAGGCCAGGGTATTGGCAATAGGTGTACGCATATCGGGATTGCCCATCTGCGCCAGCACTGAGCCATCCATATAATCTACCATTGAATGAATAATACTTTGACGATGCAATACAACTTCAATCTTGTTACTCGGCATACCAAACAGCCAATGTGCCTCGATAACTTCCAGCCCTTTGTTCATCATGGTGGCTGAATCAACCGATATTTTCTGTCCCATCGACCAGTTGGGATGGGCTACCGCTTGTTCGGGTGTTACTGCTTCCAAATCTGCAATCTCCCAATCACGGAATGGACCACCTGACGCGGTCAGGATAATACGGCGAATACCTTTGTTATCAAACTGATACTGTTGGCTTTCGCCTACAGGCATACATTGCCATATGGCATTGTGCTCACTATCAACAGGAAGCAAAACAGCATTATTTTCCTGCACTTCGCGCATGAGTAATGCACCACTCATCACCAAGGCTTCTTTATTTGCCAGCAGGATTCTTTTTCCTGTTTTGGCTGCTGCCAGAGTTGGCAATAACCCAGCAGCGCCCACAATAGCGGCGACCACGATATCTGTTTGGTCAGTACTGGATATTCTCTCCAAAGCCTGCATACCGCTTTGTACTTCAATGGCCACGCCAGCAGCATCGAGTTTGGTTTTAAGTTTTTCAGCAGAATCCGGGCATAGCATCACCGCGACTGCGGGCTGAAATTGCAGACATTGCTCAAGCAAAGCATCCACTGATTTATTCGCTGCCAGCGCATAGACCCGGTACTTTTCGGGATGGCGTTGTAACACGTCCAGAGTACTGATGCCAATGGAACCGGTCGATCCCAGAATAGTGACTTGCTGCATCAAAACTGCCCTGTCAACCATATTAACGCAGCAAAGAAAGGTACAGCAGCCAGCAGACTATCCACGCGGTCCAGCATTCCACCATGCCCCGGTAATAAATGGCCGCTGTCTTTTATCTGGTAGCTACGTTTAAACAAGCTTTCAAATAAATCACCACTAACGGAAATGAGGCCAGTTAAAACACTGATAAAAATCCATAATGGCAGTGATAAAAACTTAGAAATGCCCATAAAATAGGCCAATATGCTCCAAAGCATGACCAGCACTATTGCCCCTATAAGCCCTTCAAGTGTCTTATTAGGACTGATCGCTTTAGCAAGGGCATGTTTACCCCAACGCTTACCTGCAAAATAACCACCCGTGTCTGCAAGCCATACACTTATTAATACATATAACACCAGCCATGGACCGTTGCCGGCAATACCGTGTAACCAGACGGCACTGTAAACAAATAACAAAGCAACTAGCATGCTGAGTAGATAAGTCACGAATTTATTATGAAAAAGCTGAGCGAGAGAGTTGGGTAATGGCCGGTGGGCAAATAAAACAATGATAAAACTGATCAGTATCCAAAAGACTAACCCAGATAGCAGCATATAATTTATCCCTGCCATCGCCAATAGCGCCAACAGAGCGGCAATGAACGACAAACTGGCAAGCACTTTGATGAGCGGTTGCATCTGCGCCATGGAAAGCCATTCCCACATTGCCATCAAGGTCACCACCGTGAGCAAACCAATCATCCCCATAGTCGGTAACAGCAAAATTGCCATAACAACTAAAGGAATCAACAAAGCGGCAGTTAATAAGCGCTGTTTAAGCATCTTCTTGCCCAGTGAGTTGCTCTGAGGTTCGACCAAACCGACGCTCCCGGCTGGAAAATGAGTCAATCGCATTATCCAGATCCTGAGCATTAAACTCAGGCCATAGTTTGTCGGTAAAATAGAGTTCGGTGTAGGCCAGCTGCCACATCAGGAAGTTACTGATGCGCTGTTCTCCCCCCGTACGAATAAACAAATCCGGTTCGGGTAAATCTGCAGTAACCAGGTGGCTGGCAATGACACTTTCGTCAACCTGTTCAGGTTGCATTTCACCGGATTTAATTTTGAAAGCAATTTGTTGGACCGATTGGGTGATATCCCAGCGTCCACCATAGTTAGCTGCAATATTGAGAATCAAACCATCATTTTCTGCGGTTAATGCCGTCGCATCCACAATCTGCTGCTGTAATGCATCTGAGAACCGGCTCAAATCACCAATAATATTTAAACGGATATTATTTTTATGCAGCCGTTTAACCTGATTATCCAGTGCATGACTGAATAACTCCATCAATAAATTGACTTCTTTACCGGGCCGACGCCAGTTTTCGCTACTGAAGGCAAACAAACTGAGGACTTCTACTCCACTTGCCACACAGTGTTTAACAATACCTTCCACCGCTCTGACGCCAGCGCGATGCCCCATAAACCTGGGTTGTAACCGTTGTTTCGCCCATCGACCATTGCCATCCATAATGATAGCAATGTGTCTCGGAATGGAGCGATTGGAAGAATTCATCAGTTTGGCTAAACCATAATGGCTTAGACTGCCATCAAATCGGTTTCTTTTTCAGCCAGTACATCATCAATCTGTTTGATAGTGCTATCGGTCAACTTTTGGATCGCTTCTTCAGCGCCACGTTGCTCATCTTCAGAAATAGCTTTTTCTTTCAACAAGTCCTTCAGGCTGCCGTTTGCATCGCGTCGAATATTACGTACAGCAATACGTGCATTTTCAGCTTCAGACTTAGCCACTTTGACCAAATCCTTACGACGCTCTTCTGTTAACGGTGGGATTGGTATACGAATGGTCATGCCGGCGCTGTTTGGGTTGACCCCCAAATCAGAAGTCATGATCGCTTTTTCAATCACCGCCACCATGTTTTTTTCCCATGGCGCAACGGTGATCGTTCTTGAATCTTCAATGCCGACACTGGCCACCTGACTGAGTGGAACGTCGGAGCCGTAATATGGCACTGAGACATGATCTAATAAACTGGTATGTGCACGCCCTGCACGGATTTTCGCCAGTGCAGTACTCAGAGCGGCAACGCTTTTCTGCATCCGGTCTGCTGCATCTTTTTGAATATCATTAATCATGATTTGTCCTATTTCACCAATGTTCCAACATTTTTACCGTAAAGAATATCTGTCAGATTACCGTACTTATGCACATCGAATACTCGTAATGGCATCTTCTGTTCCTGACACATCACCACTGCTGTGGTGTCCATTACGCCGAGTCGATTATTGATCACTTCATCATACGATAAAGTGTCATAACGGACGGCATCTGGATTTTTACGCGGGTCTGCATCATAGACGCCATCAACCTGAGTAGCTTTCAGCATCAGTTCGGCACCAATTTCAACAGCACGTAAACTCGCCGCTGAATCGGTCGTAAAAAATGGATTACCAGTCCCGGCAGCAAAAATAACGACCCGACCTTTTTCCAAATGCCGAATAGCACGACGACGCAAATAATCTTCGCACACTTCATGAATACGGATTGCAGACATGACACGACAGAATGTTCCATTACGTTCCAGAGCATCCTGCAGTGCCAGTGCATTTAATACTGTCGCTAACATACCCATATGATCGGCACTGACTCTATCCATACCGCTAGCAGCTAAACCTGCACCACGGAAAATATTGCCACCACCGATCACAATACCGAGCTGAACCCCTTGGGCATTCAGCTCAGTTATTTCTTGGGCAAATCGGGAAATGACTTCAGGTTGAATGCCATACTCAGCATTCCCCATTAAAGCCTCACCACTCAGTTTGAGTAAGACGCGCTTATAAACTGGCTGACTTCCCGTTTCTGTCATATTTAGTTTCCCCGTGCCTGAGCCATAACCTCTTCTGCAAAGTTATCGACTTTCTTTTCGATACCTTCACCGACTTCAAAACAGGCAAAACCTTCAACCGTTGCACCAGCTTGTTTAACCAGTTTTTCAACTGTGACATCAGGGTCTTTAACAAATGCTTGTCCGAGCAGACTGATTTCGTTAACAAACTTGCTCATACGACCTTCAATCATTTTTTCAACAATTGCTTCAGGCTTGCCGCTTTCGCGCGCCTGAGTTGCCACGATATCGCGTTCTTTCTGTAACAGATCTTCTGACAGTTCATCAGCTGATACGGCTTGAGGACGGCTGGCAGCAACATGCATTGCCAAATCTCTCGCCAGTTCTTCATTTCCACCGTTCAATTGAACCAGCGTACCGATACGATCACCGTGACGGTAAGCACCAATTACACCATTATCAGTATTCATCAAGGTAAAGCGACGGATTTGGATATTTTCACCAATCTTCGCAACCAATGACTGACGAACAGTATCAACACTTTCGCCATTGCTCAGAGGCAATTGCAATAATGTTTCCAGATCAGCTGGTTGAGCTTCCAGAACTTTTTGTGACACGGCACTAACGAAGTTGATGAAATCATCTGCCTTGGCAACAAAGTCAGTTTCAGAATTCACTTCCAACATAACCGCTTGTTTGTTATCTGCACTGGTTTCAATTGCGATAATACCTTCAGCAGCGATACGGTCAGATTTTTTATCGGCTTTGGCCAGACCAGATTTACGCATCGCTTCAATTGCGGCATCAATGTCACCGTTCGATTCAACCAATGCTTTTTTACATTCCATCATGCCGGAGCCAGTACGCTCACGCAGTTCTTTTACTAAAGCTGCAGTTATAGCCATTTTTTGTAACCCTTAAAATCAATTTTTGTGAACGGCCTGTTTTCAGACCATACATACAACACAGGCCCGCTTTACAGCGAGCCTGTTTAAGTCATTATCAGAGCTTATTCAGCTGCTGCTGGAGCATTTTCTTCCGCAACTTCAACAAACTCTTCTTCGGCATTACCCGTGGTGACCGATGCACGGCCTTCCAAAACGGTATCAGCAATGTTTGCTGTGTAAAGACGGATGGCACGCATTGAATCATCGTTACCTGGGATGACATAGTCCACACCATCAGGATTACTGTTGGTATCGACAACAGCAATTACAGGAATACCCAGTTTGTTTGCTTCTTGAATCGCGATACGCTCATGATCAACGTCGATAACAAATAAAGCATCAGGCAGGTTACCCATTTTTCTGATACCACCGATACTTTTTTCCAGTTTTTCCTGTTCACGTGACAGGTTCAGAACTTCTTTCTTTTTCAAACCTTCGGTTTTACCTGATTCAATCATCGCCTGAATGGCTTCAAGACGTTTGATTGATTGGCGAACGGTTTGATAGTTTGTCAGCATGCCACCTAACCAGCGACGGTTGACATAAGGCATACCACAACGTTCAGCATCTTCACGGATAGCATCCTGTGCAGCACGTTTGGTGCCGACGAACAGAATACGACCTTTTTTAGAAGCCAGTTTACTGACGTAGTTTAATGCATCGTTGAACATTGGCAGACTGTGCTCAAGGTTAACGATATGAATGTTGTTACGCTTACCAAAGATGAAAGGACCCATTTTCGGGTTCCAGTAACGTGTTTGGTGACCGAAGTGAACGCCTGCTTCAAGCATTTGGCGCATTGTAATTTTAGCCATGATTATACCTATATATATGGGGTTAAACCTCCACGTACCCCAGCTATCGACTGATCTGAATTTACAGACAGCACCCCGAAAACTGTGTCGGCACGTGTGTGATTTTGCCTTTGCTAAGGCGCGCATATTATTCCACAGTTACTGATTAAAACAAAGCATATACCGTCGACACAGTGGATTAAGCCAGTTTGCTGGCAGTTCAGCGGTTTTTGCGGCAAACTATGCTTTCTCTTTTTATCGTTAACAGTAATCAGGATCTGGCATGGGCGTGACCATTAAAACAGCCGAAGAAATCGAAAAAATGCGTGTGGCAGGAAAACTCGCCGCAGACGTTCTGACCATGATCGAACCACATGTGGTTGCGGGAATCACCACTGATGAGTTGAACACTATTTGTCATGATTATATTGTTAATGAACAAAAAGCCATCCCTGCCCCACTAAACTATCATGGCTTCCCTAAGTCTATCTGCACCTCAGTCAATCATGTTATCTGTCACGGTATCCCCAGTGATAAAAAGCTCAAAGATGGCGACATCATTAATATCGATATAACGGTTATAAAAGATGGATATCACGGCGATACCAGCAAAATGTTTCATGTGGGCAAGACCTCGATTCTGGCGCAACGCCTGTCTCGAGTAGCCCGAGAATGTATGCTGATAGGGATTGATATGGTTAAACCCGGCATCAAGCTGGGTGATATTGGTCATGCTATTCAGCAACACGC
>NZ_DFTU01000072.1:20302-20670 GCF_002379485.1 Methylophaga sp. UBA4204
GGTCATGCTATTCAGCAACACGCGGAGAATGAGCATTTTTCAGTTGTCAGAGAATATTGTGGACATGGCATTGGGCAGGTCTTTCATGAAGAGCCTCAAGTTTTGCATTACGGGATGCCGGATACCGGGATGACATTACAAACCGGCATGACATTTACCATTGAACCGATGATCAATGCCGGTAAACGACAGGTACGTCAGCTTCCGGATGGCTGGACCGTAGTGACCAAAGATCGTTCTTTGTCTGCACAGTGGGAGCACACTATTCTGGTGACTGATGATGGTCATGAAATTCTAACCCTTCGGGACGAAGAACGCTCATAGGAGCAATCAACCATGGCAATTGCTGCACAATCTGTCTGGGAGTT
>NZ_DFTU01000072.1:20795-21139 GCF_002379485.1 Methylophaga sp. UBA4204
GGCCAGGCGGATAATGCGACAGGCTGTCGCGATATTCTCGACAAAGCCTCACAACACCTAAAAAAATGTTTTTTTGAAGATCAGGCAGATATTGACTGGCTGGTACATCAGCAAGCACATTTTGTGGATGAGGTCCTGCAGTTTCTATGGCACAAACATCTTGCGACTGAAACGACTGTCAGTCTGATTGCCGTTGGCGGTTACGGACGAGGCGAATTACATCCACACTCGGATATCGACTTACTGGTATTACTGGATGATTCAGTGGCTGAAACACCTCCAGAAGCACTATCTGTCTTCCTGACCCAACTGTGGGATATCGGCCTGGAGATTGGTCATAGTGT
>NZ_DFTU01000019.1:0-8560 GCF_002379485.1 Methylophaga sp. UBA4204
ATACGTAATTGACTGACGTTGCCATCATTGAAAAACCGTTGACTGAAACTGACACAGCCCATTTCCAGACTTTCGCGGCGTAGCCCTTCCAGGCCCTCGCCAATGATAAATTCGGTACTGCCCCCACCAATATCCATGACCAGGCGACGGGTGTTATCAAACGCCAGTGAGCGGGAAACGCCCATGTAAATCAGTCGGGCTTCTTCTTCACCAGTGACGATCTCAATAGGATGCCCCAAGGCCTGACGGGCTTTGCGAAGAAATTCACGACTGTTTTCAGCGATGCGTAAGGTATTGGTTCCGACGACCCTCACCTTGCCTGCCGGTAAATGGCGAATACGCTCACCAAATCGCTCCAAACAGGCAATGGCACGTGTCTGGGCCTCCTCAGAGAGGACATTCTGCTTATTCAACCCGGCACGCAACTGCACCATTTCACGCAGTCGATCCATGATCTGGAAATGTCCATCCCTCAGGCGGGCAATAATCATATGAAAGCTGTTAGAACCAAGATCTACAGCGGCAAGTACATCATAATCTTCGGGTGTTTCCATAAACTCAGCTTGCTTATACGAAGGTGATGGCATTTTGCCTGACTAAGACCATCGATGCTATGAACTTTGCGTTTTATACTCAAAAAAAAGCCCGCTTCCATAATGGAAACGGGCCTAAGTCGCACCGAGAGAAATTATTCGCCGCCTTTAATTACTTTTTCCATTTTTTCGACGGATAAATGTCTGACATCCTTGCCTTCGACCAGATAGATAATATGTTCAGAAACATTACGTGAATGATCGCCAATCCGTTCCAGCGAACGCGCTGACCACATCATGTCGATCACTCTGCTGATAGTACGGGGATCTTCCATCATATATGTCATCAACTGACGCATAATGCTTTCGTATTCAGCATCAACCTGACGATCTTCATGTGCTACCTGCAAGGCAGCATCCACATCAAATCGCGCAAAGGCATCCAGAGTGTTATGCAACATACCTGACACATGCTGACCCAAGGCGTGCAGTTCACGGTAATTCTTTTTCGGCCGATCTTTTTCAGCCAGATTTAGTGCCATTCTGGCAATGCGTGCTGCTTCATCGCCAATGCGTTCCAGATCGGTAATGGTTTTCAGAATACCGGTCACCAGACGTAAGTCACTGGCAGTGGGCTGGCGCAGTGCAATAATCTGAATACATTCTTCATCAATGCTGACATCCAGTTTATTAACGTCTTCATCGCCACTGATTACCTGACGAGCCAGATCGGCATCCCCCGTAATCAAAGCTTCCATTGCCTCCGAAACCTGTTTTTCGACCATACCACCCATGGCTAAAACGCGGCTGCGGATATCTTGAAGCTCTTTTTCGAACTGTTGCGAAATATGTTGTGATTGATTTGTAGCCATAAAGGATCTCCTGAACCTGCAGCCTAGCCGTAACGGCCAGTAATATAGTCTTCCGTTTGTTTTTTGCCAGGATTGGTAAATAACTCATCCGTGGCACCAAATTCGATTAATTCACCCATATACATAAACGCGGTGTAGTCCGAGACTCTCGCTGCCTGTTGCATGTTATGTGTGACGATGACGATGGTGTATTTTTCTTTCAGCTCGTAAATCAGTTCTTCGATTTTAAGCGTAGATAAAGGATCCAGAGCAGAGGCCGGTTCATCCAGCAATAATACTTCCGGTTCAATAGCAATGGCACGGGCAATCACCAATCTTTGCTGTTGACCGCCGGACAGCCCCATTGCTGAGGATTGCAATCGATCCTTTACTTCATCCCACAATGCAGCGCCTTTCAGCGATTTTTCCACGACCTTATCCAGCGTCTGGCGATCGTTCACACCTTGCAAACGCAGGCCATAGGCAACATTTTCATAAATTGTTTTTGGAAATGGATTCGGCTTCTGGAATACCATGCCAACTTTACGACGCAAATCAGATACGTTGACTGCCGGCGAGTTCAGTTCTTCGCCATCCAGCAGTAATTGTCCCTGAATATTGACGTTATCAATCAAATCATTCATTCGATTGAAACATCTAAGGAAAGTTGATTTACCGCACCCACTTGGACCTATAAAAGCCGTTACTCTATGACGCGGAATGGTCAGGTTAATATCTTTTAATGCCTGAGCGTCGCCATAAAACAGATTGAAATTTTTAATTTCAATACAGGCAGTTTCATCAGCCATATTCAGTTTCGGGCCACGATTCATTGATTCGATATCAATACCACGCGCCGCGTTTTTTTGTTGATTGACTGCTTCCATTAGTTATCACTCGCTTTAAAGTTTTCACGCAGACGATTACGGATACTAATCGCCGTTAAATTCAACACTACAATTATCAGCAACAACAGAAATGCTGTGGCATATACCAGTGGACGCGCTGCTTCAACATTCGGGCTCTGAAAACCCACGTCGTAAATATGGAAGCCCAGATGCATAAACTGACGATCCAGATGCAGATAAGGCGCAACAGAATCTACCGCTAACGCTGGCGCCAGTTTCACCACACCCACCATCATCAACGGAGCAACCTCGCCCGCAGCTCGGGCGACCGCCAGGATTAACCCCGTCATCATAGCCGGAGCCGCCATTGGAATAACTGTACGCCATAAGGTTTCTGCTTTAGTGGCGCCCAAAGCAAGACTGCCTTCACGCATCGCTCGTGGAATACGTGACAGACCTTCTTCGGTTGCCACGATAACCACCGGCACGGTGAGAATAGCCAGGGTTAACGACGCCCACATCAAGCCGGGCTGACCAAAGGTTGGGGAAGGTAATTTTGCCTGGAAGAATATCTCATCAATATTGCCACCAAGGAAATAGACAAAGAACCCCAGACCGAATACACCGTATACGATTGACGGAACACCGGCCAGGTTATTAACCGCGATACGAATCGTTCTGGTTATAACCCCCTGTTTTGCATACTCTTTCAGATAAATTGCGGCAATGACACCAAAGGGCGTGACGATCACAGACATAATCAATACCATCATTACCGTGCCAAAAATGGCCGGGAAAATCCCGCCTTCAGTATTGGCTTCGCGTGGCTCGCCGGAAATAAACTTCCACACTTCATGAAAATAGTGCTGCAGTTTTTCGAAACGATTCATGTCGTTCGGCTTCACAACATCGACGATTTTCGCCATCGGAATGACCACTTCATCGCCATTGGACATTTGCATGACCACCTGATCACGTATCAAAGCCTGGCTTAACTCGCTGAGACGGGTTTGTAATTTTGCGTATTTTTCATTTTGTACCGCTCTTGCAGCTTCAATCTCAGCATAGGCAGCATTATCTTCAGGTACGTTATCCAGCTCCAGACGCCGCTCATCCAGACGCAAAGATTCAAGTGCCTGATTTATTTTGCCGATTTCGATTTTTTCAATATATTTGATTTCAGCAACCAGGTTATTACTTCGGTCCAGCCTTTGCTGAAATTCTGGCCAGGCCTGTTCACCATCGGCTACCGTTTCGCCCTGTTGCTGCACGGACAGCAGATAACCATAGAAATGCCCCCATTCACGACGTTCAATAGACAGGATATCTTCCGGGTAGCTGACCTCCCCCATCCAGTCTTTGTTGATCCAGCGAAAATCCAGGCCGAACTGGTCGCGATTACCGATTTTCAGCAGGTAACGCTCAACACTAATCTGACCTTCTTTTAGCTGGTAATCAGAAGGCACTCTTTCGGCAGGGACCACTTCATGATCAACTCTTTCACCGATTAAAACCGTCGGCTCCAAACCAGGCTCGTTATATTCCACCGACATAATATCTGCTGGCCAGAAATGACTCAGGCCACGAACCGCTATCAATAAGACCAGACCAATAACCGCGATCAGACTGATGGAAACCGCACCGGCATTCAGCCAGACCCACGGACTACCACTTTGATACCAGGATTTAAATGTTGAATTAGACATGCTGATCTCTGTTTAAAGGCTGCTATATTTCTTACGCAGACGCTGGCGAACCAACTCTGCAAGGGTGTTAAACACAAAGGTCGCTGAGAACAGCACCAGCGCTGCAAGGAACAGCACACGATAATGGGTACTGTTGACTGCTGCTTCAGGCATTTCTACCGCGATATTGGCTGATAAGGCTCTGAATCCCTCAAAAATATTGAAGTCCATAATTGGCGTATTACCGGTCGCCATCAATACAATCATCGTTTCACCTACCGCACGCCCAAGACCGATCATAACGGCCGAGAAAATCGCCGGACTGGCGGTGAGTAACACCACTTTTGTTAAGGTTTGCCAAGGTGTTGCACCCAAAGCTAGTGAGCCGATGGTCAATTGTTTGGGCACACTGAAAATGGCATCTTCGGTGATCGAAAAAATGGTCGGGATAACAGCAAAGCCCATTACCATACCAACGACTAACGAGTTACGCTGGTCATACCCGATACCGGTTGATTCCAGCCAACCTGGCATATCACCATCAAATAACAGTTTTTCCAATGGCAGACTTAATTTCATCGAAACAATACCGACCAAAATAACAACTGGAATTAAAATCGCCGCCTCCCAACCATCTGGAATTCGCTGGCGCAATGATTTAGGTAATTTGGTCCATAGCCAGGCTGTGAGCAACACCATAATGGGAGTGAGGATCAGAATACTAAAAACACCAGGCAGGTTGTTTTCCACCAGCGGGGCCAACCATAAACCTGCCAGAAACCCTAGAATAACGGTTGGTAAAGCTTCCATGATTTCAATGGTCGGTTTCACCAGATTACGCATTCGCGGTGACATGAAGTAGGCGGTAAAAATCGCTCCCATAATGGCCAGCGGTACTGCGACCATCATGGCGTAAAATGCCGCTTTAATGGTGCCGAAGGTTAATGGGGTAAGACTGAGTTTCGGTTCAAAGTCACTGCTGGAAGACGAAGACTGCCAAAGATACTCAGGTTCGCTACGACTTTCATACCAGACTTTTTCCCATAAAGAATGCCAGGAAACTTCAGGGTGTTCATTTTCAATTTCATGAAACTGCGTTTCACCATCCCTTGCAACCGTTATCAGACCATTTGCCCGGGGTGACAGGGCCATTTTGGCATTGGCGTCGGCCAGAATGTTCTCCACCAACAGATTTCTCTCTGCTGTGGTGTGATAAATACCGATATCACCGGTATCATCCAACGCAACAAAGCCTTTACGAGCTTGTTCAGCCAGAATGCTACGGATGGGCGCTGTCTGTTCAGAGAAGCTTCTGACCCGCTCAATGGTGTAATTATTGTCAGCATCACGCACAGGAAACCACTGGTCAATCTGGCCGTCACTGCGTCCTATTAATATTGAAATACCGCCCGTCAGAAATTCTGCTGCCGTAATTTCAACATCCTCAGGTACCGCGCTGACCCGCTGCAGCATTCTGACATCGTCTATATTCTGTACATCGTAATAGGCAATATCACCATCATTGTGAATGACATATAACTCACGCTGATCGATATCTAGCCGAATCATCGACACCGGAGCATTACTATCCAAAGGGATTTCGCGGTTTTCGCTGTCCAATGTAAAGTCGGTTTCATCAAGAAAGTTCACATCCTTGGTAATCCGCGACATAACCAGTCGATTATCAGCAGTGAGTGCCACCAAGGTGGTGAGATCATCATAACTTTGAACCGTCAGCATCTGCAGCGGCTGTCCCTGTGGATCGACTTCGACCAGTTCTTCACCAATGGGATACCGGATCTCCGGTGTAATCAGTCGCTGTGTTCCCTGCGGATAACTGATTTTGTAGGCTTCCTGAAAGACTATCGCCTGACCATTATCCAGCCCATAAGCAAACACGCCAGTTGAAGCACTACCTGCTGAGAAACTGCTGATGGAACTTTCAGCTGGAATGGGTAGATCAAAAGTGGCTATTTCATTGCCATTATGCGCATTAAAAAAACGTAAATTAGCTTTTTCATCCAGCGATAACGCCACTTCATTATATTCATCCAGGGTCAGATGAACATTCTTGATTGGCTCTTGTTCAAATTGTTGTTCGGTTCGCAGATCGGCGCTATTGAAGAGTGGTATGACCACATATAGCAGATAAAAGAAGATCAGCACGATGGCGACAATCACCATAATGCCACCACCTGTTACAACGACCCGGGCTAATTTATCTTTAAACTCGCGCCAATTTCGCCGACGACGGGCCGTTTTTGAATTTGCAGCAGCTATAACGCTGTTTTCAATAGTTTGCTCAGCCATAATCTGATTTGGTTTCCGTTTAAGAAATACGCACGCAACATGGTGATTGCTTAATTTTAATACTGCTAATCAATCTGCAGGCAAATTGATTAACGCTATTAGATAAAAAAACCCCGCACATCTTGCAATGTGCGGGGTAATTTTAATTTGCAATATTACTTCAGCATTTCCATATATTTTGCTGCAGTTTTAGCTGGCAATGGAACATAACCATCTTTAACAACAACTTCCTGACCCACTTTAGAAAGAATCATTTTCATGAATTCACGGTCAAGTGGTGACATTGGTTTGTTAGGTGCTTTGTTCACATAAACCCACAGGAAACGTGACATTGGATAAGAACCATCAGCAGCATTTTCACCACTTGCTTCAATGAAAGGTTGACCCGCTTCTTTCGCCAACGGAACCAGTTTTACGCCTGATGTTTTGTAACCAATACCGGAATAGCCCAGACCATTGGTTGATTTAGTCACACCTTGAACAACTGAAGCTGAACCTGGTTGCTCATTTACAGTGTTTTTGTAGTCACCTTTGCACAAAGCGTTATCTTTAAAGTAACCGTAAGTACCTGATACTGAGTTACGACCATATAACTGGATTGAACCCAGACCTTCAACACCTAATTGTGACCAGTCAGTGATATCTTCTGGATAACCACACTTACGTGTTGCTGAGAAAGCAGCATCAACTTGAGGAATAGTCATGCCTTCAATTGGGTTGTCTTTGTGCACATAAACAGCCAGCGCATCGATAGCAACAGGGATAGCTGTTGGTTTGTAACCGTATTTGTTTTCAAATTCTTTGATTTCGCTGTCTTTCATCTCACGGCTCATCGGCCCAACGTTTGATGTACCTTCAGTTAACGCAGGAGGCGCAGTTGAAGAACCAGCCGCTTGAATCTGGATGCTGACATTAGGATATTCACGTTTAAACTCTTCTGCCCACAAGGTCATCAAGTTAGCTAATGTGTCAGAACCGACGCTTGATAAGCTACCTGAAACACCGCTTGTTTTTTCATATTCTGGCAGGTTTGGATCGACGTCTGCAAAGCTGGCAGCGGAAAACGTCATTGCCAAAGCGGCGCCGTATAAAGCAAATTTTTTCTTGAACATGAGTCATTAACTCCTTGGGTTAAAAATAAGTTCCAACGCTTACCGCGTTGAGCACCCGAGCAGTATCGCGATTAACTGTGACAAGGATATGAAAGAAATATGACAATACTGTGACATGACCGAAAACAGTAGTCAGTAAGGCTAAATGTCTATTTTATCCATCACATTTTTGGCGGGAAAACAGCATTTAAAACTTGAACCTTCACCAATAGCACTCTGAATCAACAGTTCAGCTTTGTGTCGTTGCAACACATGCTTGACGATGGCCAGCCCCAGTCCTGTACCACCGGTTTCCCTGGCACGACCACTATCAACACGGTAAAAGCGTTCTGTTAAGCGGTCGAGATGATGCTGGGCAATACCTTCACCGGTATCTTTTACCTCAATAACAGCAAACTCACCCTCGATATCCCATCTGACATCGATCTGGGTTTCTGCTGGGGTATATTTGACTGCATTAAAGACCAGATTGGAGATTGCGCTGCGTAGTTCATCAGCATCTGCCATTAGCCATTTTTCACTCAAACAATGCAGGTTGATCTGATGTTGATGAAAATGTTCCAGTCGTTTGGCATCCTCCACCACGCTATGCAATAACTTGCAGATATCCGTAGGTCGGTGTTGCAACGGCTTTTCACCGGTTTCCAGTTGGGATAATGCCAGCAGATCCTTGATCATAAGATGCATTCGCTGGCTTTGTTGCTGCATTACCGGCAAAGCCTGTTGCCAGAGCTCCTGATCACTTTCCGTGGTCAACGTTTCCAGATACCCCCGTAAAACCGTCAATGGTGTACGCAATTCATGCGATACATTGGCCACAAAATCACGCCGCATACGCTGCAGTTTCTGTGTCTGGGTGATATCTCTGGCGATCAGCAACCTGTCCTTGCTGGCATACCGAACGACTTTGAATTCAAGCTGAATGCGATCATTCATCGGTGAAACGGCTATAACCGATTCCTCGGCGTCACCATCAAGTTCCAGTAATTTTTGGAATGCCGGGTCGCGAACCAGATTATTGACTCTGACGCCATTGTCATGCGGCCAGTTGATTCCCAATAACGTCATGGCTGAGGTATTGGCCCAACTGACTTGACCAAACTCGCCCATTACCACCACCGCATCAGGTAAAGCCGCAGTGGCCGATTGGAAACGTTTTAAATAACCGGTGAGCTTTTTTTTACGACTGCTGTTTTGTGCGCGCATCTGTTCGATCTGCCG
>NZ_DFTU01000019.1:8732-27412 GCF_002379485.1 Methylophaga sp. UBA4204
TGGTTCCATTTACTCTGCATCCAGAAAATGTAAATAAGTGCAGCGACAAACAGAAAAGCCATCATATGACCAACGACCAGTCCCACAAAACCGGCCAGACTGAGCACGGTCAGTAAACGCCAATAATCCCATTGCATCAGACGATCCTGCTATTCAGCAGAAAAACGGTAACCGACACCGCGAACGGTTTGTACCAGGTTGTCATGACCGCTGGGTTCCAGCGCCTTACGCAGACGACGAATGTGCACATCCACTGTGCGCTCCTCTATATATACGGTATCGCCCCAGACAAAATCCAGCAGCTGGGAGCGGTTATAGGCTCGCTCTGGGTTTTTCATAAAAAAGTGTAGTAAACGGAATTCGGTCGGTCCCAATTCAATGCGTTCACCATTCACCGAGACCCGGTGGCTTTTGGTATCCATAACCAGTTCACCCATCTGCAATTTCTGGGCATCATCATCTTCCATCGGACGACAACGACGTAAAACCGCTTTAATTCGTGCAATTAATTCAGGTGGGGAAAATGGTTTATTAATATAGTCATCAGCACCGACGCTCAGACCTTTCACCATATCTTCACTTTCGCCTTTGGCGGTGAGCATAATCACGGGAATGGATGCTAAAAACTCATTGGCACGCAGACGGCGGATAAACTCGATGCCATCAATTCCAGGTAACATCCAGTCCAGCAAAATCATGTCTGGTTGTTGATTTTTCAACCAATCCAGCCCCGTTTCGCCATCCTTGACTGCTTCGCAGGTAAATCCCGTTTGACGCAGACTGAAATTAATCATGTCACGAATGGCGGCGTCATCTTCAACCAGTAATACTGATATGCTCATATCCGATTTTTTCCTGAACTATTTTTCTAAGAATAAAGCTTAACGGCTAAATATGACAATTTGATAACAACGCTGAAAGCTTTATACAGTCTGGTCTTTGCGCGGTAACATTTTTGAAATAAAACTGGCGGACAGAATCATTAAGGCAGAAATGACCAGACAGGCTGCTAACCCGGAAACCTGATAGACCCAGCCAGATAATAATGTACCAAACAATCTTCCAGCCGCATTAGCCATGTAATAAAAACCGACATCCAGGGAAACCCCAGCCGCATCTGCATATGACACGATAAGATAGGAATGGATTGCAGAATTGATCGCAAAGATAGCGCCATAAATTAATAAGCCGACAGTTAAAGCAGGTATGACAGCCCATTCAAAATATACCGAGGCGGCAATCAATAACGGCAACACAAAGAGGGGTAAGGACCATAGCCAGACATGATAGCCATCAGGAGCGTTTTGTCTGGAAAAGCCAGTCAGCTTAGGGGCAAGTGCCTGCACAATACCGTAAGCAATTACCCAAGCCGCCAGCAGACCACCGACATAAATAGGTGACCACTGTAATTGGGCATGCAAAAACACCGGTAAGGCCACCACAAACCAGATATCTCGAGAACCAAACAAAAAGAACCTTGCCAACGACAAATGATTCACCGGTGCACTTTTTGACCAGATATCACTGAATTTTGGTTTATTTTTGGCTTTACCCAGATCGCGTTGCAACATGACGATGCTGAAAATCAGCACTACCAGAAGCACAATCGCCATGGCCAGTATCGCGCCACGAAAACCGATCCAGGAAAGCAGGGCCGCACCGACAAAAAAACCAACACCTTTCAGGGCATTTTTGGAGCCGGTAAGGATGGATATCCATTTAAATAAGGTTGATTGGGCGTTATCAGCCACCAGCATTTTGATGCTGGATTTGGCACTCATTTTATTCAAATCTTTGGCAATACCGGAGAGTGCCTGCGCGACCATGACATACGCCACAGTGAGCCACTGCGGATCCACCAGCAGCATTGCCAATGCAATGACCTGTAATAACAAGCCCAGATGCATGGTGACGTTTAACCCTACTCTGGCGGCCAGCCAGCCACCGACCAGGTTTGTCACTATGCCGAAAAATTCATACAGAACAAACAGCATTGCCACTTCAAGCGGGCTGTAGCCCAGTTGATGGAAAAACAATACCACCAGCATGCGTAACGCACCGTCGGAAACGGTAAACGCCCAGTAGCTGAAGGTCACGACCAGATATTGCTGAATCGCAATGGGCAATGCTTTAAGTTTATTCAGCATGTTCAAATCGTCCTGACAAATAAGCTGAAAATAATATGTCAGTTTAATGAAGATTTGATTACAGCATGATGCCTCTAATCATAAAGAAGATGCAGGCTGATAAAGTTGCCGCTGCTGGAACGGTGACCACCCACGCTGTGACGATCTTTTTCACCATATCGCGTTTAACGAACAGGTTTTTCTTTTCTTTTTTGAGGACTTTTTTGGCTTTTTTCAGCGCGGACTCTTCCTCATCAATCAATCGATAAAGCTCGGTAATACGTTGATATTCATCCACGGTTTTGGAGGGTTTTTTCTCCAGTTTTTTCAATTCGCCGCGCAGTGCATTAAGCATCTTTTTATCATCTTTGATTTCGGCTTTTTCGCGATCAATCTGGCGTTCGATTTTATTTGATTCATCCAGCCATTCACGCAGGAACCCAACCCCAAATACCCCACCAATGGCAATATGCGTTGTACTGACCGGCAATCCGAGCTGACTGGCAATGATGACGGTCAAAGCAGCAGCCATAGCGATTGAATAGGCTCGCATCTGATCCAGCTCGGTAATTTCACCACCTACGGTACGAATCAGCCTTGGACCATACAGACCCAAGCCAATGGCAATACCTAAAGCACCCACGGCCATAATCCAAAGCGGAATACCGGCTTTATCGGTGATACCACCTGACATAATGGCGTCATTTATTGCGGCCAGAGGACCGATGGCATTTGCCACGTCATTCGCACCATGAGCAAAACTTAATAAGGCCGCAGCAAAGATTAACGGAATAGTGAATTGTGCATTGACACTGGCACGATCATTTTTCATGTATTGCAGATTACTGGCCAGAGACTTTTTAACGATCCAGAACACCAGCACCCCAATCAGAAAACCAATCAATGCAGCAGCCAAAAAACTGGGGTTGGCTTGCGGAGCTATATCGACAATTGGCAGTCCATTCAGCGTAGTTATGAATTGCCCCCATACCTGCTTAAGCCCTTTGATCACCAGATAAGTGGAAAAAGCCCAGGCCATCACCGAAACATAAATCGGTACCCAACGATAGGAAGCCTGAATTTTGTCGTCGCGAAAAATGATGGTTTTTTTGATAGCCAATAAAAAAGAGGCCGCAATAATGCCTCCCATCAATGGCGAAATAATCCAGGAACTGACAATAGCCCCCATAGTGCCCCAGTCAACAATACCAAAGCCAGCGGCAGCCATACCACCGCCCATTACCCCCCCCACTATTGAGTGAGTAGTTGATACAGGCGCTCCGGCGACGGTTGCCAGATTAAGCCATAAAGCCGCTGCTAATAATGCAGCCATCATGGCCCAGACAAAGGTTTCGGTATCGGTACCAAATTGCTTGATATCAATAATGCCGCCTTTAATAGTCGACACCACTTCGCCACCAGCGATAAAGGCACCGGCTGCCTCAAAAATCATTGCGATCATAATCGCGCCGCCCATAGTCAGCGCCTTGGAGCCGACCGCCGGGCCAACGTTATTGGCTACATCGTTGGCACCGATATTCATCGCCATATAACCACCAAACACGGCGGCAATGGCTAGAAACAGGTTATTGGGAACACCACCGGAGGTAGCAAAACTGTATGCAAGAATGCCAGCGAGGAAAAATAGAGCGAAGCCTATTCGGGCTAATTCGGCATGGCTTTTTTTGTAGGCCTGTTTTTCAAGTTTATGAATGGTTTTGATTTCCACAAGACACCTGTGTTTCGCCAAAAAAGAAGGCAATTATTACAGTTTAAAGACAACATGACATCCTGTTGCACTCACCCGTGTAACGTTCGACTGTTAGAATGGTCTGTAACTGCAATGAATCAGTGGCGATAATGTAATGAAACAATTTTTAATCCTGCTCATGCTGCTCAGCAGTTTTTCCGCACAGGCGCGCCCGAGCCTGTTGGAGAAATTTGGTTTCGACAGTGCAGACTCTCCTCCTGAAGTTGATGAAGCCTTTGACTTTGAAGCGATAGTGACTGATCCCGAAACGATATTGGCAGGCTGGCAGATAATGGAAGGAAATTATCTGTATCAGAATAAAATCCGCTTCGAAATAATCGGGGATGACTCTGTACAGTTGGGCGAATTTACTTTGCCCGGCGGGCATATGAAAAATGATGCATATTTTGGTTTATCCGAGGTGTATACCAGCGATGTGCAAATCAAGCTGCCGCTGATACGTACTCAGTCCGAACCGACCCGCATCACATTAACAGCTCATTATCAGG
Source organism: Methylophaga sp. UBA4204 (assembly GCF_002379485.1). NCBI lineage: Bacteria > Pseudomonadati > Pseudomonadota > Gammaproteobacteria > Thiotrichales > Piscirickettsiaceae > Methylophaga > Methylophaga sp. UBA4204. Next base: position 13,118 of record NZ_DFTU01000019.1, read on the forward strand.
GCTGCTCTGAAACGTTTGGTATCTGTTACCCCCCTACCCGCAAAACCTTCGATCTGGAGTTACCGGCAATAACCACAGTCAGCAAGACTGCAACCACTGAGACACAAACTTCGGCCCCGACCTCACTGCTATCTTCAACGCCCCTTAGTCAGCAGGATGAAATTTCACAGCGTTTGCAAAATGACAATCTGTTGCAAATTCTGTTTGGTTTTCTGGGGCTCGGCTTATTACTGGCCTTTACCCCCTGCGTTTTCCCAATGATTCCGATTTTGTCCGGTATTATTGTCGGCCAGGGTGAGCATATTACGACCCGCCGGGCGTTTATTCTGTCACTGACTTATGTACTGGCCATGTCCGTTACCTATACCGTGGCAGGGGTTTTAACCGGCTTACTCGGCGGCAATCTCCAGGCTATGCTGCAAAATCCGTGGGTGATATCAGGCTTTGTTGGCATTTTGCTGTTACTGGCGTTATCGATGTTTGGCTTTTATGAATTGCAGTTGCCACATGCTCTGCAACAACGATTGCATCAACTCAGCCACCGTCAGCAGGGCGGTACATTAGCCGGCGTGGCATTGATGGGGCTGCTATCAGGATTAATTGTCGGGCCCTGCCTGGCTCCACCATTAGCAGGTGCCTTATTATTTATCAGTCAGCACGCAGATCCGATGCTGGGAGGTGCGGCATTATTTGCTATGAGTATCGGCATGGGAATTCCGTTACTGATTATTGGCACCTCAGCCGGAACCTTGCTGCCCAAAGCCGGACGCTGGATGGAAAATATCAAGGCTTTTTTCGGTGTGATGCTGCTCGCTTTGGCGATATGGATGCTGGATCGCATTCTGCCGGGTTGGGCCATTCTGTTTATGAGTGGCGCCCTGCTGGTGATGACCGCAGTGTATCTGGGTGCCCTCAACAATCTGCCGATTGAAGCAACTGGCTGGCAAAAATTCTGGAAAGGTCTGGGACTTTTATCACTTATCACGGGTGCATTAATGCTCATCGGCAGTGCCAGCGGCGGACAATCCATTTTGCAGCCTTTGCATAAATTAAGCCTTTCGCCCGGCACAACAGCCCCTCAACCCGCTCTGCAATTTACCTATGTCAACTCACTGGAAGAACTGCAGTCTCAGCTGCAGCAAAGTAATAAGCCGGTGATGCTCGATTTTTATGCCGACTGGTGTACCGATTGCAAAAACATGGAACAAACGACTTTCCGTGATGCCGAGGTCATCAGCACGTTGCAGAATTTTACTTTGCTGAAAGTGGATCTCACAGACAATACTGATGCGCATCAAACCTTGTTAAAATCATTGCGGGTATTTGGTCCACCCAGCATGTTGTTTTTTGACGAAAATGCAGAAGAATCGGCTGAACATCGTCTGGTCGGGCACGTCTCAGCCGCCCAGTTGAACGCTCATCTGGCGGATTTCCAGGCCAGATAATTAAAACTGCAAGAACTTCTCTATTTCGACGAAATTAGCGACAAAAAGCCGGATTTTTAGTTAAAAAGCTGGACAATAAAGCGTTAGCTGGTGCAAAATCTCGGCTTATATTTCCAGTGTTGGTGTGTTGTTATTATGGCGAAATTTCTAGTATTGCATGGCCCCAATCTGAATTTGTTGGGTCAGCGCGAGCCTGAAATTTATGGTGCCACCACGTTAGACGATATCAATACCCGCCTGGCTGAGTTAGCTCAGGCTGATGGCCATCAACTTGATTCACTGCAAAGCAATGCCGAACATGAATTGGTCTCGGCTATACAATCAGCACGTCAGCAATATGATTTTATTTTAATTAATCCCGCAGCTTTTACTCACACCAGCGTAGCCATTCGTGATGCATTAGCTGCGGTCGCAATACCTTTTATAGAAATACATCTTTCCAATGTGCATCGTCGTGAAGCATTCCGGCAACAGTCCTACTTTTCAGATTTGGCTGTTGGCGTGATTTGCGGTCTCGGTGCTCAGGGATATGAATTGGCATTACAAGCTGCCACTAAACAACTCAACCCTTAAGGCTAAATCATGGATATTCGTAAAATAAAAAAATTGATTGATTTGATTCAGGAATCGGATGTTGCTGAAATCGAAATTTCTGAAGGTGAAGAATCTGTTCGTATCAGCCGCGCCAGTTCCGCTTATCCACAACAACAATATTTTGCTGCACCACAACCCGCACCTGCTGCACAGAGCACACCGTCATTTGCCAGTGAAGCGGCAAACACCGCGACGGCAGCAGCGGCAACAAAATCCTCTAACGAAGCCAATGCTGTGCGCTCGCCCATGGTTGGTACCTTTTACGGTTCACCCTCACCCGATGCGGCGGCTTTCGTGGAAGTAGGTCAGCAGGTATCCGCCGGTGATGTGATTTGCATCATCGAAGCGATGAAAATGTTCAATCAGATTGAAGCGGATCGTAGCGGTATTGTTAAAGCCATCCTGGTTGAAGATGGTCACCCGGTTGAGTATGACGAACCATTAATCGTTATCGAATAATTTTGCTGACAGCTTCGGCTGTTATGGCAAACCAAAAACTGCGGATAAAACAACATGATTGATAAAATTGTCATCGCTAATCGTGGCGAGATTGCTTTGCGTATTCTCAGAGCATGCTGGGAATTAGGCATTAAAACGGTTGCTGTTCACTCTGATGTGGATCGTGATTTGAAACATGTATTACTGGCTGATGAAAGTGTCTGCATTGGTCCAGCGGCATCGAACCTCAGCTACCTGAATGTCCCCGCGTTGATCAGTGCCGCCGAGATTACCGATGCAACGGCTATCCATCCCGGATATGGCTTCCTGTCTGAAAATGCAGACTTTGCTGAGCGTGTTGAACAAAGCGGCTTTATTTTTATCGGTCCGCGTTCTGAAACAATTCGGATGATGGGTGACAAGGTTGAAGCCATCAAAGCGATGAAAGCGGCCGGGGTTCCGTGTGTTCCCGGTTCAGACGGCCCGCTGGGTAACGATGATCAGACCAATCTGCGTCTGGCAAGAGAAATTGGTTATCCGATTATCATCAAAGCCGCCGGCGGCGGTGGTGGACGTGGTATGCGTGAAGTGCATAGTGAAGCGCATCTGCTCAATGCTATTTCCCTGACCAAGAGTGAAGCAAAATCTGCCTTCAGTAATGATATGGTTTACATGGAAAAATTCCTGGAAAACCCACGTCATATTGAGTTTCAGGTTCTGGCCGATGAGCATGGCAATGCAGTGCATTTAGGTGAACGGGACTGCTCAATGCAGCGTCGTCATCAGAAAGTCGTCGAAGAAGCACCGGCTCCGGGTATTACCCCTGAAATGCGTGCTCGCATGGGTAAAGTCTGTGCCGATGCCTGTGTCCGCATTGGCTATCGCGGTGCGGGTACCTTTGAATTTCTTTATCAGGACGGTGAGTTCTATTTCATCGAGATGAACACCCGCATTCAGGTAGAGCATCCGGTCACTGAACGGGTCACCGGTATTGATCTGGTTGCCGAACAGATTCGTATTGCTTCTGGCATGCCATTATCATTCAGCCAGGAAGACATCATTATCCGTGGTCATGCCATTGAATGCCGAATTAACGCTGAAGATCCACGTACTTTTATGCCAAGTCCTGGTCTGGTCACCCATTATCATGCTCCGGGCGGTGCGGGTATTCGTATGGATTCACATCTGTACAGTGGCTATAAGGTTCCACCTAATTATGACTCGTTAATAGGCAAACTCATTGCCTATGGTAATACCCGTGAATCAGCCATTGCGCGGATGCGTACTGCATTGAAAGAAATTGGTATTGAAGGCATTAAAACTAACGTTGAACTACAACGTGACATTATGGATGACACGCATTTCCAGACCGGTGGCACCAATATCCACTACCTTGAAAAGAAACTCGGACTTTAAGTCCGTTCGTTATGGCCTGGATCCAACTTATTTTTACCAGCTCACCGAAGCAGGCAGAGTCATTATCTGATGCTCTGTCTGAATGCGGTGCAGCCGCTGTTACCTTTCAGGATAACGCTGATCAACCTATCTATGAACCAGCTATTGGTGAAACCCCTTTATGGTCTGCGACGTCGGTCATCGCCCTGTTTGATGCCGAGACAGACACAGAATCACTGCTGACTGCCCTTCGCTCCCAGATTGGCGAGTTGCCTGACCATCGTATTGAAGCCGTGGAGGATAAAGACTGGGAACGCGAATGGATGGAAAATTTCAAACCCATCTGTTTCGGTGAGAAATTATGGATCGTGCCCAGCTGGCATGAACCGCCACAGCCCAACACCGTCAATATTCTGCTGGATCCGGGACTGGCCTTCGGTACGGGAACGCATCCGACAACGGCTTTATGTCTGCAATGGCTGGATAAAGCCGATTTAACCGGTAAAACCGTAATTGATTATGGTTGTGGCAGTGGCATCCTGGCGATAGCCGCCGCCTTGTTAGGCGCCAATAAAGTGATTGGTGTAGACACTGATCCACAGGCATTGGAAGCAACCCAAGCCAACGCACAACGTAATGGTGTGATCATCGAGACCTACCTGCCACAGCGTTGCCCAACGGTTGAATGTGATTTACTGCTAGCGAATATTCTGGCGGGTCCTTTAATGGAACTGATGCCACGCTTTGTAGAATTAACCCGACCTGACACACAACTGGTGTTATCGGGAATTCTGGATGTGCAGGCCGATACCGTTAGCCAGCATTACCAGACCGAGTTTAAGATGGATAACGCGGTTGTGCTGGAAGAATGGGTGCGTTTGAGTGGAGTTCGTCATGGCTGATAAAGCGCTATCTATCGGTCCTTATACCCTGCCAAATAATCTGTTTCTGGCACCGATGGCCGGGGTCACTGATCGTCCTTTTCGCCAATTGTGTCGAAAACTCGGTGCCGGAATGGCGGTTTCAGAAATGATCACTGCCAATAAAGCGTTATGGGCCAGTAAAAAATCACTGTTACGTGCCAACCATGAAGGTGAACCAGAACCACGCAGCGTACAGATTGCCGGCGCCGATCCACAGATGATGGCTGAAGCTGCACGCCACAATGTGGCAGAAGGCGCACACATCATCGATATAAATATGGGATGCCCGGCGAAAAAAGTCTGTAATGTGATGGCAGGTTCGGCATTGCTGCAACATGAAAAGCTGGTCGGCGAGATTCTGGAAGCTGTAGTGAATGCCGTTGATGTTCCGGTGACATTAAAAATCCGTACCGGCTGGGATCGTGATAATCGTAATGGCGTCAGGATTGCCCGAATTGCCGAAGATGCTGGAATTAAGGCTCTGGCAGTACATGGCCGAACCCGTGCCGATGCCTATAAAGGTGATGCCGAATACGACACCATTGCTGAAATCAAATCCCGTATCGCCATTCCTGTCATTGCCAATGGTGATATCGAATCGCCAGAAAAAGCCTTGTTGGTTTTACAGCAAACCGGTGCTGATGGTTTGATGATTGGTCGGGCTGCCCAAGGCAACCCTTGGATATTCCAGCAGATAAATCATTTTCTGCAAACCGGTGAGAATTTGGCAGAACCCTCTGTAACAGAAGTGCAACAAATCTTGATTTGTCACCTCAACACGCTGTACGATTTCTATGGTGAATATTCCGGTGTGCGCATGGCACGCAAGCACATTGCTTGGTACAGCAAAGGGTTACGCAATGGCAATGCCTTTCGCCAACAAATGAATACACTGGAGAAAGCTGAACAACAGCTGGCTTTTACAGATGCATTTTTTGCGCAACTCGCTGACAAGGATTCACTGGCCGCATGAATAAAGCATTGAACGACGAATTTGCTGACTGTATTGATCTGGGCGTAACCGCGGAACAACAACACGCGCCCTTAAATCAATGTGTCACCAATGCACTGAAAACCTACTTTGAACAACTGGACGGCCACTCCCCTGCTAATTTATATGAAATGCTGATGACCGAGGTTGAAGTACCTCTGTTACAAGCCGCCTTGGCCCATACCCAAGGCAATCAAAGTCGCGCTGCTGAAATTCTGGGCATTAACCGCGGCACGCTACGAAAAAAACTCAAGCAATACGGCTTGTAAACAAGCCTGAATCCCAATCTGGAATCCTGATGAACTCGATTAAACGCGCACTGTTGAGTGTTTCTGACAAAACCGGCATTGTTGAATTTGCCAAACAACTGCAAGATCTGAACGTTGAACTACTCTCCACCGGCGGTACGGCTAAATTACTTAGCGAAGCCGGCCTGAACGTCAAAGAAGTCTCCGAACACACCGGTTTTCCGGAAATGATGGATGGCCGCATTAAAACCCTGCATCCGAAAATTCATGGTGGCCTGCTGGGTCGTCGGGGCAAGGATGACGACATCATGCAGCAACATGACATCGCTCAAATTGATTTGGTAGTCGTAAACTTATATCCGTTTGAAGCCACCGTGGCGCGTGAAGACTGCCCGCTGGAAGACGCTATAGAAAATATTGATATTGGCGGCCCGACCATGTTGCGTGCAGCAGCAAAAAATCATGCTGATGTGACGGTTGTTGTAGATCCGGCTGATTACTCGCGAGTCATTGAACAGATTCAATCGCAGGGTGGAACGGATGATCACACCCGTTTTGATCTGGCACTGAAAACCTTTGAACATACAGCACACTACGATGGTGCGATTGCCAATTATCTTGGCACTATTCAGGCTGATAAAAGCAAAGCCGCATTCCCGCGTACATTTAACAGTCAGTTCCAGCTCAAACAAGCGATGCGTTATGGGGAAAACCCACATCAAAAAGCTGCTTTTTATGTGGAGAAGCAGGCTGAAACCGGTTCAATCGGTGCCGCTACCCAGTTACAGGGCAAGGAATTGTCCTATAACAACATCGCCGATACTGATGCCGCGCTGGAATGTGTCAAAGTCTTTAATGACAAACCAGCCTGCGTCATCGTCAAACATGCCAATCCCTGTGGTGTCGCCACAGCAGATGATTTGCTGACTGCCTATGAGCTGGCCTATCAAACCGATCCGACTTCGGCATTTGGCGGCATTATCGCCTTTAACCGTGAACTGGATGGAAAAACGGCACAAGCCATTATTGATCGTCAGTTTGTTGAAGTGATTATCGCACCTAAAATCAGTGATGCCGCCAAAGCCGTTGTCGCTGGCAAAGCCAATGTGCGTTTGCTGTGCAGTGGTGATTTCCCGACGACTCCTGCCACTGATTTTGATTTCAAACGTGTGACAGGTGGGTTACTGGTTCAGGATCGTGATATCCAGATTGTCAGCGAAGCTGAATTAAAAGTTGTCACTAAACTGCAGCCTACCCAAGAACAACTGGCTGATCTGCTATTTGCGTGGCGTGTAGCCAAATTTGTGAAATCCAATGCGATTGTCTATGCCAAAAATCAGCAGACGGTTGGAATTGGCGCCGGCCAGATGAGCCGTGTGGTTAGCAGTCGCATTGCTGGAATTAAAGCCAATGATGCAGGCTTGACTGTTCCGGGCGCAGTAATGGCATCCGATGCCTTCTTCCCGTTCCGTGATGGTCTTGATGCGGCTGCCGAAGCAGGTATCAGTGCGGTAATCCAACCGGGTGGTTCGATGCGCGATGACGAAGTCATTGCTGCAGCGGATGAGCATGGTATTGCAATGATCTTTACCGGCATGCGGCATTTCCGCCACTAAGTTTGAGTGACTTGTGGATCGCGCCCAGGCTCTACGTGTATTTCAGGCACATAACCGCGCCCGAATCAGCCGTTTAATAGAGCTGGCACCACACAAACAGGCGATGTTCTATCGCCTGTTGCCATTATTATTTCATATCAACCATAAACTGCTGCCGGGGTTTGTCAGTGATGACTGCCCGGCTGGCATTATGGATTACCAACCTGATAGCGAAGCGCTCAACAGTGCTATCAATCTGAATCGAAATTTCAGTCATCGCCGCAAAGCGTTAAGACGTTATGCATTACGCGGTATCTATTTGCTTAATCCTGCAGGACAAATCCGCTATCCAGACCCTGCCAGCTTTGATCTATGGCTGTTGCATCATGCCGCCTTAAAACCTGATCAATTGGCTATTTTGCAAAACAAAGTTGAAGGTATTGTTCAGTGGGCGGCAACACTGGGCATTGAGTTGCGATTTCGATTACTGGATGAAACACAGTGCCAAAACGAGACTATTTCAAGTGCGGAAAGAGAAGCATTTTATTTACAGGGTCTGTGTATTGCCGGCAGCGCCCCGCTTTGGTGGTTAATTACCAGTGAAGAACATCAGACATATTTGCAAATTGCTGAAAGGTTATTGTCGCAAAGAGGCTTAACCCAAATCAGTTTGCTGAATTTTGGTTTTGATCGCTCCCCCCATCCTGAGCACCTGTTTAATCAGGCCTGCCAGATGTTTAGCAAAGCTATTGATGGTGATGTAACAGCATTACTGGATTTAATCTTTATACAGTCTCAATTGAAATTATTTCCTGAGATTGTGCATTTGTCTGACCGCTATAAAGAAAAGGTCGAGCATGGCGAAACCGATAGTCTGCAAGTAGAACCTGCCAGTCTCAAACTGACCGAAATAGAAAGAAACGCAGCGAATGATGTGCAACAACTAGCAAGGCAGGCTTATTATGTTTTGTGTGGAGAACGCTTATCCCAACAGGTAAAACATCCCCAGTTTGCCTGGCGCCGCCATAGCCTGCAAAGCATTTATAAAGACTGGAACTGGTCGGCCGAAATCTTAAAAAAAGAAGATAGCCGTTCAACCTGGGATTATCCCCAACGTCATCAATGGTGGTCGAGTCTTAGCCCAAAACTAAATGGATTCGCATCAGATCTGCAGCAGTTTGCCAGGCAGCATCCGGGCAGCGATGCGAGTCAGCTCAAGGTGCTGGAAAAAGCACTCGCGCTGTCGCTGGATACTACCGAGTCAATTATTGAACAATTACCAGTTGCGCTACAAATGACAGATGGGCCGGAGCAACTTTACCTTTACCGGTTCACTGATCAAATGGAATGGAAACTCAGCTCAATACCGCTTAATGACGCGAAACAGGTTGGCCTGAAACAGCATAAATCGCTGACATATCTTCTGGTGTGGGCCGTTCGCAATCATATTCTGACCACACGTAGCTGGTTAAGAGTGGCAGATCAAAAGCAGCAGATAAACATTAATCTGGTACTTGAACTGACCCAAAACTTGTTGAAATCATCATTACCGTTGCATCAGAGCGTCGTGAGTAAGGAAGTATTTCTGCAACCGGCTAAAGCGGAGCGTTTAATGCTGTTTGCCAATCTGCAAACGACTGGTAATGATATCCAGCAAAGTGGTCCGATACAGATGGCCAGTCTGAACAATGATCCCTTAAGTTATACTTCAAACAGACAGAATCTTGTCAGCAGTCTGGATCTGTTGCTCTATACCAGTTGGGGACAATGGCATCATTACCGTTTTGATGGCAATAATGCGGTCACTGAAGCCCTAAGCCAGGTACTTAAATGGCAGCCAACCGCACAACTGAGCAGCCATATTTCATGCTGGTGCGCCACCGGCTTTTTTGGTCAGGCGATTAATACCCGTTTGCAGCAATTGTTTGACGCCGTATTGACCCATTATCAATATCATCCAAGGCAAGGTCGTTATCTGATGCTGCTGGGAGACCATCTATCTCAGCTGCAATGGCAAGATGATCAACTGCAAATAAAACAGTTTGCAGCAGAAAAAGACCTCAAGCATGCTCTCGCAGAGGAACAAAAACATTACCTGCCGACCCGCGTCGATAGCTATCTGGATAGTGACAATCTGCTTAATTCGATGCTGCTATATCAACAACCGCAGACAGTCAGTTTGTTTGCCTATCGCCTGACAGATACCACAGAGATCTATGTTATTGATGAACTCGGACGTCTGCAGCAATTTGCCTATCCATCATTAACGGAAGCGCAGATCCTTGCCCAGTTGAAACTGTTTATTCGTAATAGCGTGGGTGATGCGGTAGTGCAATGCGATTGTTATCAACTTTTAAGACAGCAACAGCGTTGGCAAATAAATCCGATCCAACCCTCCAGACCAGAGTCAGCCACGTTCTCGGTTATTTGGCAGATTACCGGTGCTCAACTGGCATTAAGCCTGAAGTCACAAACCGTTAAAACCGATCTCGGTGATCCGCAGCTCATTCCGCTTCTGGCTGAATTATTTCAACACTATACGGGTCATAAACCTGCGATTTATTTCATTGATAAATTACAGTTTGTGCCTAAGGCACCTTATTCGAGTCTGTTTTTCCTGAACCGCAAATACGAATTAGAGCAGCAGTTTAATCAGGTAAAGCTTTAGATTTCGCCGCAGCTCTTTTATGATGTGGAACCTGACTCATTACAAAGAATACGTATGATTAAAGTAGGAATTGTTGGTGGCACGGGATATACCGGTGTTGAACTGCTTCGTTTATTAGCCATTCATCCCGAGGTCTCTTTGGAGATCATCACTTCACGCAGCGAAGCGGGTATGCCGGTGAGTGATTTGTATCCTAACCTTCGCGGCCATGTTGATTTGTGCTTTACCGTTCCTGATGACGATGCATTAGCAGCCTGTGATGTGGTTTTCTTTGCCACCCCTCATACCGTTGCTATGGCCAGTGTGCCATCGTTAATCGATCGTGGCGTTAGAGTGATTGATTTATCAGCTGACTTTCGACTGAAGGATATCCCGTTGTGGGAGAAATGGTATAACACTCCCCATACCTGCCCACATTTAGCAGAACTGGCCGTCTATGGATTGCCAGAGCTCAATCGTGAAGCCATTCGCGAAGCACAGTTAGTGGCTGTTGCCGGGTGTTATCCGACTGCTGTGCAGTTAGGCTATATGCCTTTACTGGAAGCAGGCCTGATTGATCCACAACATTTGATTGCTGATGCGAAATCAGGTGTCAGCGGTGCCGGACGCAAAGCCAGTTTTGGCACTATGCTGACTGAAGCCAGCGAGAATATGAAGGCCTATGCCGTTGCCGGTCATCGTCATTTACCTGAAATACGTCAGGGTCTGAATCAGATTCATGGCACTGAAGTGGGTCTGACGTTTGTACCTCATCTCACACCGATGATTCGTGGTATCCATGCCACTTTGTATAGCCAGCTACTCAAATCAACTGATCTACAAAGCTTATTTGAGCAACGTTTTGCTGATGAACCCTTTGTTGATGTAATGCCCGCAGGTTCTCATCCTGAAACCAGGAGTGTACGCGGTGCCAATGTTTGCAGAATAGCCGTACATCAACCTGAAAATGCTGATACTGTTGTGGTGTTATCAGTTATTGATAATCTGGTTAAAGGCGCATCAGGACAGGCGATACAAAATATGAATATCATGTTCGGTCTTGATGAGCGTCTTGGCATTAACCACATAGCAACTCTACCCTGATGAGCTCACCTCTCGATAGTTACGTTATAAAACCAAAGCGCCCGCTGCGCTTTGTTGTCTGGTTAATAATAGCTATCGTTATCAGTGGACTTCTCCAGTGGTACTGGTTTAATCGTGACAGCGGCAATACAGCCCAGCTGATCGAGCAAAATCAGCAAATGAAGGAACAGATTGCTGCAATGAAAACCGAGCTGATACAACAGTCGGAGCTGCTGCAAAACCAGGAACAAGTTCAGGCCATGCATCAGGCAACAGCCCAGCAATTACAGAATCGATTGCAACAACTGCAAAAGAAAGTAATTGAGTTAAATAAAGAATTGCTTTTTTATCAAAATATTACCCAGGGTAACAGTACCAGTGAACTGCAAATCCGCGATTTGCAGTTACGGCCAGAAACCGAGAACTCAGATCAGGTTCGCTATCGGCTGGTCATTACCCAGGGTAAAAATATCAGCGAACCGATTACCGGTGAGGTGATTATCCGATTGCAAAATACTGAAGGTGAAGGCGACGAAGCCAAAGCGATCGATCTCAACATCACCGAGCATCCACTTAATCTGCGTCATGTTCAGGTTATTGAGGGTGTCTTCAACCTTGGTGAATTGTCAGATCCTGAACAAATCAGCGTCAGTTTGCGCCAGAAAGACAAAATACTAATTTCACGCAGCTTTGATTGGCAAACAGAAACACCCGTCGGGCAATGAGGTAATTCATGTTCAGCAGCAAAAAAAATAAACGGCGTAAGGCCGCCCGTATTGACACATTAATTGGTGAGAACACCCATTTTAAAGGCGATATTCACTTTAGCGGTGGCTTACGAATAGATGGTGTAATCACTGGTAATATTACTGCTGATGAAGGTGAGCCCGCATTATTAACGCTGAGTGAAAAAGGCCGCATAGAAGGCGAAGTCCGGGTGCCATTTCAAATTATCAATGGTGATGTCAAAGGCAATTTATATGCAGTTGAACAAATTGAACTGGCTAATAAAGCACGTATCAATGGCAATGTTTTTTATAAGTTGCTGGAAGTGGCAGTTGGCAGTGAAGTCAACGGACAATTGATTCATGTCGGCGAAGCGGAAGAAACCGACTTGAGCCTTGAACATTCCCAAACTGATCCCAATTTAAATCTTGAACAACAGACCTAGGGGCTGTTGATATTCTAGAGCCGCTTCTGTTTTGACTGAAAAACGGCCTCAATAATTGGTAGCGCTTAAAGATAAAGAGACCCTAATACTTGACTATTTTAGTCAGAATTGGATAATAAATGAACAATCTTAGATATCAACGGAGTAAATCATGACGAGCGAAATGCCAAGTCCAGTTCTATTCACCGATTCGGCTGCGTCAAAAGTCAGCGAACTCATTGCCGAAGAAGGTAATGATCAATTAAAACTGCGCGTATTTATCACTGGCGGTGGTTGCTCCGGGTTTCAATATGGTTTTACATTTGAAGAAGAAGTCAGTGAAGGTGATACCGAAGTCGAAAAATCCGGTGTGACTTTGCTTATTGATCCGGCCAGCTATCAATACCTTGTAGGCGCGGAAATTGATTACACTGATGGTGTTGAAGGTTCGCAATTTGTGATTCGTAATCCAAATGCGACCACTACATGTGGTTGCGGATCATCATTTTCTCCATAATCTGCCTTCCAAAGAGCACCATTAAACCGCTATATTGGTAGATGATATAGCGGTTTTTTATTGCCCTTAATTTGACTGGCATAATTTATTCGCACGAGATAAGGGAAGCACTACGATGATATCCAAGTGGCGATGGTTGCTGTCTCAACTGACCCGAACCTTATGGATTCGTGCTGCTTTGTTTGCTGTGCTTGCTGTCGTGACAGCGCTGATCGCCATTCCTGCCCAGAGTATTATCAATAGCCCTCTGCCACTTAATATTGGTGCCGATGCAGTTGGTCAGATCCTGAATATTCTCGCTTCCAGCATGTTGGCGGTAACCAACTTTTCCCTAAGCGTTATGGTGGCAGCTTATTCTGCAGCCAGTAATGGTGCGACTCCCCGAGCCACTAAACTGGTTCAACAAGACACCACGACACAAAATGTACTGGCAACATTCATTGGTTCCTTCCTTTTCAGTTTGGTTGGAATTATCGCCTTAAGTACGGACATATATAATGATAATGGCAGGCTGATTCTGTTTTCCGTTACGATTGGTGTCATTATCCTAATAGTGGTGACCATATTGCGCTGGATAGAGCATTTGTCGCAATTAGGCCGTCTTGGGGAAACCTCTGGTAGAGTAGAAAAATCGGCATTGGAGACTATTCGGCAAAGAGTTGAACATCCGACGTTAGGTGGACGCAGACTTGAAAACAAAGATAAAATTCCAGAGGATACCACCACGATATTTTGCGATATTATCGGTTATGTAAGACATATTGATGTTGGGGCTCTTCAGCAATGTGCCAAATATCATGATGCCGAAATTGGTGTGATGGTTCTTCCAGGTGAATTTGTGCATCCAGCTAAACCCAAAGCCTGGTTTAAAGGTAAGTACTCTGAAGAGGCCAAGTCGGCAATAGTTGCATCAATAACCTTGGGCGATGAACGATCTTTTTCTCAGGATCCCAGATTTGGTCTAATGGTATTAGCCGAAATAGCTTCTCGGGCGCTCTCACCAGCAGTCAATGATCACGGTACTGCAATTGATATTCTGAACCGATCCATTCGTATTCTGATTCATTGGAAAGACTATAAAATTGATGAAATTGAAGACAAACTGCTTTATCCAAATGTCTGGATTCCTGAACTGAACCTTGGGGATTTGTTTGATGATATATTTTTGCCCATCGGTCGAGATGGCGCCGGAATGATCGAAGTTCAACTTCGTTTACAGATAGTGCTTGCAGCATTAGCTGATAATTCACCCGCCGTTTTTGGATCAGA
>NZ_DFTU01000019.1:27550-28567 GCF_002379485.1 Methylophaga sp. UBA4204
CCCGCCGTTTTTGGATCAGAAGTTTCTCGTCATCTCAAACTTATCCAACAGCGTGCTGAACATGCATTAGTCCTGGATGGAGAAAAGCAACTTTTACAGCCGATATACAATCGATTGACAAAATAAGTTCAGGTGCTTGTTTATCTTTCATATCCACNNTGAATGAACGTTCATTCATAATAAGTCAACTATGTCTCCAGCCAAAAGCACTGCCGATAAACGTGAAGCTATTTTCTGTGCCACCTTAAAGTTGCTCTCCAACTACGGTTTTCATGGTTTTTCGATTAAACAACTTGCCGAAGAGGCTGGTGTTGCCACTGGCACCATTTATCTTTATTTCAAAGATCGGGATGAACTGATCCGTGAGCTCAATACCCACATAATTGATGACTTTATCAAAGCAACACTGGAGGGCCATGATCAGCAGCAACCACTCAAACAACAATATCGAAGAATGTGCTGCAATCTCTGGCGCTTTTGCATCGAAAATCCCTGCATCACGCACAGCAAGGCACAATTTGATCATCTGCCGCCGGATATTTTACGTAGCCAGCGTAGTCATGCCTGGGATGGGCTGCAACCGCTTAAGGATTTGTTTGAAAAGGGACGGGCAACACAACAAATTAAAAACTTATCCGACGATATTCTGATCAGTCTGAGTTTTGAACCCTATCTGTTTCTCGCCCGCCAACATTTAATCGACGTTATCAAAGTTGATAACGATGCCCTGACTAATATTATTGATGCCAGCTGGGATGCGATCGCCTGCTCACCTTCACAGAATGATGATACTGACGGACAAGACAATCAGGAGTAGTAAATGCCACGCCATTTTTTATCTGTTAAAAAATTGATGCTGATAAGTTTATTGACGCTCAATATGGCAGCATGCCAATCCTCCGACTCTCAAGATACTCAGCAAAATACACAGCAAGCTGCTCCGAAAGTGGATGTGGTGAGCCTGATTCCACAAACGGTCACGATCAAAACGGAATTACCGGCAAGAACGGTAGCTTT
>NZ_DFTU01000047.1:0-6317 GCF_002379485.1 Methylophaga sp. UBA4204
CGATGCTCTCCCAGCTGAGCTAAGCACCCCAGAAAAAAGAAACTAGTTTACAGCATCCTTCAGGGCTTTACCAGCTTTAAATGCAGGAATTTTTGCAGCTGCAATTTTGATTTCTTCGCCGGTACGTGGGTTACGGCCGGTACGAGCAGCACGCTCACGAACAGAAAAAGTACCGAAACCTACCAGAGTAACTTGATCGCCTTTGCTTAACGCTTTTGTGACTGCAGAAGTCACGCCGTCAACAGCCAGAGCCGCTTTTGCTTTTGAAATGTCTGCGGCCGCAGCAACTGCATCGATTAATTCAGATTTATTCACAGCTTAATTCCTCGTGTCGTTTATATTATGTATTCAAAGTCCCAAAGGACACACAATACCTCGGCGCGTCTCATTTGGTTGTGTGTATCTAACTACAGCAAAAACAGTGTGTCAAGACAGTAAAACATTAGTGTCATTTACTATGACCATTTTTTGTGAACCGGCTCTAAACTCCTGCTAAATCAGTACTTAAGCTTTTACTTATATAGCCTATACTTATTTTAAGCACTAATGGATTGTGCCAAAGCAACATATTGTTCAACGGATAAGGTTTCAGGACGCAGCTTTGGATCGATCCCCTGAGCCTCCAACTCCGCCACGGAAACACTATTTTTCAAAGTGTTAGCGATGGTTTTTCGACGCTGACTAAAAGCCTGTGTGACCAAACTGCCTAACGTTTTTATACATACATCGCCGCCTAAAAATTGCTTTCTTGGTTGGATATAAATGATGGCTGACTCCACTTTAGGCGGAGGATCAAAGGCTGTAGGAGGCACAATAAATAATTGCTCAACCATGCATTGGTATTGAATCATTATGCTTAACCGACCATAGCTTTTGTTACCTGGTGCGGCACAAATGCGCTCTACGACCTCTCGTTGAAGCATAAAACACATATCTTCTATCAACGAAGCCTGTTCGAGTAAATGAAATAATAACGGTGTAGTGATGTTATAGGGCAGATTACCAATCACCCTTAATTTTTCATCATCCCGGGGTAATACACTGAAATCAAATTCCAGGGCATCAGCCTGATGAATATGTAGATTAGGCGCGTCTTTAAAATGGTTTTGCAGTATTGGCACCAAATCCCGATCCAGCTCAATCACATCCAGTAATCCAGCATCTTCCAGTAATGAGGCCGTTAATGCCCCACGTCCCGGTCCTATTTCGACCAGATGCTGATCTTTTTGAGGGGCTACTGCCGCGATGATGTCCGCTATAACGGCTTCATCCTGCAAGAAGTTTTGCCCAAATCGTTTACGTGCTTTCGGATAATATCGCTGATCAGTCATGGAGTTCTTCTGGTTAATGACATTGTTTCAGCCATATTGATTGCAGCCTGCAGGCTGGTTGCACTGGCCTTACCTGAACCGGCAAGGTCCAGTGCGGTGCCGTGATCAACCGATGTTCGGATAAATGGAAGCCCCAGGGTAATATTCACAGCATCACCAAAACCTTGATGCTTAAGCACTGGCAGGCCCTGATCGTGATACATAGCTAATACAGCGTCATAATCCGCAAGGCGTGACTTTACAAAAATAGTGTCTGCGGGCCATGGACCGTTAAATTCATAGCCCTGCTCACGTATGAGCTTAATCACAGGCTCGATTACAGTCTGTTCTTCAGTACCCAGATGACCACCTTCGCCAGCATGAGGATTTAAGCCGCATACAGCTATTCTAGGGTGTTTTAATCCAAAACCTTGCTGTAGACTTTGAGCCAGAATATGCATAATTTTTAGCAGGCTTTGTTGAGTAATGGCATCACTTACGTCGCGAAGCGGTAAGTGTGTCGTAGCCAAGGCCACACGAAGCTCCGGTGTGGCCAACATCATCACCACTTTATTGACACCAGCACCATCAGCGAAAAACTCGGTATGGCCGCTAAAAGGAACCTGAGCATCATTAATGACACCTTTATGCACTGGTGCAGTAACAACAGCATCGAAAGTCCCATCCAGACAACCATTCAGCGCGAGTTGCAATGTATTAATAACATAGGCTGAATTAGCAGGATTCAACTTCCCCGCCACCACTGTTTCTGCAAGCTTACTTTCCAGATAGACGATACAACCAGCTTCAACTGGTTTGGGAGCCGAATCTGGATCAAATTCAATCAGTTTTATGGGTAGCCCTAATTCATCTGCTCGTTGCTGAAGCAGCTCTGGATCAGCAATAACGATTATTTGGTGACGTTGGGCCTGTTGTGCCAGCTGAATACACAGATCGGGACCAATTCCAGCGGGTTCACCTGAAGTTAGCGCTATACGACAAATCTCACTCAAAGGTCACGATACTCAATGTAGGCTTCATCGCGCATTGCTCTTAGCCAGCTTTCAAGTTCTTCTTCAATTTTGCGTTGTTTTAACTGTTCTCGTGCTTTATTGCGCTTAAATTCATCTGCCATATTTTGTTCACGGCGTTCCTCGACCTGAATTAAATGCCAACCAAAACGGCTTTGGAAAACATCGCTCATTTCACCTTCAGCCAAACCATTCATAACTTCTTCAAACTCTGGAACCATAACACCGGGACTTGTCCAACCGAGGCTTCCGCCGTCAATGGCAGATCCGGTATCCTCAGAGTGTGCCTTTGCCAGCTCGGCGAAGTCTTCGCCATTGAGGATTCGCTCGCGTAATTGCTGAAGTCGTTTTTCCGCGGCTTCATCAGTCACCAGCTCATTGGTTTTGATTAAGATGTGTCGAGCTTTGGTCTGTTTAACCAGATGGGTTTCTTCGCTGCGTTTTTCAGCCAGTTTGACCAGGTGAAAGCCACTGCCGCTGCGTATAACGTCGCTCACTTCGCCAACGGCCAGATTGGGTACAACACTGGCAAACAAAGTTGGCAATTCAGCCTGTTTACGCCAGCCTAGTTCGCCACCTTCCAGCGCATTTTGACCATCAGAGTATCCTGCAGCAATTTCTGAAAAATCACCGCCCTCCGCCAATAAATCCTGAATAACAGCAAGCTTTTTTTCGGCTTCCTGTACTTGCTCAGGAGTTGGTGCATCTGGAATACCAACTAAAATATGTAACAGTCTGAAGGCTTGCTCAGAATCGCCCTGCAGGTTTTGGGTTGCCAGAAAGTTATCTACTTCACGCTCAGAAACGACAATAGAATCTTCGACCTCGCTCTTACGTAACCGACTGATAACCATTTCTTCACGAATGGTTTCTCTGAATTCAGTGAAATCATAACCGTCACTTTCAAGTGCATCTCGGAACTGACGTATGGTGAGATTATTGTTTTCAGCAATTTGGCGGACGGCAGCGTTCAGCGCGTCATCTGCCACCCGAATACCTGACATTTCTGCCCGCTGCAGTTGCAGTTTTTGCATGATTAGACGTTCAAGGACCTGTCGGCGCAGAATATCAGAGGATGGTATTGCGGCATTACGCTGGCGAAGCTGCTGACGAACAGTCTGCTCCATCTCGACCAGCTCACTATCCAGGACAATTTCGTTATTAACAACAGCAACAATACGATCAAGCGGCGCTGCCCATACACTGTTCGCAAGCAATAAGCCGACAAGCAAATATTTAATCATGAACTATTCAAACTCCGTAAATTGTTGGCCGTTATTATAGCGTTTCAAAGCGTCTAAGACCTAAAGAACCTTAAATGTAGATAGATGAGTTAATGACAAAAACATCTATTGGAAAGTTGAATCTGCTGGCTTATATTTATTCATAGCCACGAATACTTTCCTCGAGCAGGCCACCGGATTTCTTACCAAAGCGCCCCAGCCCTTTCAATTCAATTTCAAAATAGATGGCTTTATTGCGACTGTCAGCATTGATATCATTTATGTAATCACGGAAAACTACGCGGGTTGCCCAGCAACAACT
This sequence comes from Methylophaga sp. UBA4204, assembly GCF_002379485.1. Classification (NCBI taxonomy): domain Bacteria; kingdom Pseudomonadati; phylum Pseudomonadota; class Gammaproteobacteria; order Thiotrichales; family Piscirickettsiaceae; genus Methylophaga; species Methylophaga sp. UBA4204. Next base: position 3,887 of record NZ_DFTU01000047.1, read on the forward strand.
GTGGTATTCAACACCTGCCAAAGCTTCTAACGTCGTATTATCCATCAAAGAGCGATAATAGCGGCCAATAACACTCCATTGATCATTAATCGGTAGACTTCCAGACACATCGGCCTGTTCAATCGGAAACTGGTTAATGCCATCATCACGTCGATAACGATGAGCAATATTGAAGACTCCTCCATTTTCTCCGCGATAGCGTAATTGCAGAGAAGACATATTGGAGGTGGTGCTGTCTGGATCCCATTGAATCTGGCCAGCGAGCGCCCATTCTTTCGTAATGCTAGCCACCGCTTCAGCAATATAATCAGAATCGGAGCTGGTCTCTCTGGCATCTTGTCTTAAATTGACTTTACGATCTGAGAAGTATTGGATTTGTCCCAATGTCATCCGTAATTTTTCACGACCAGTTTCTTCATTGATAAAACGGCTTGTCAAGCCCACCGTTATCTGATTTGCGTCACCAATTCTATCTGGCCCGGTAAACCGTTCATGGCTGAACATGCTTCCCATACCAAAGGTACGTAAATTTGTATCAAAAAGTGGAATATCGTCCTGGTCCCGATAAGGTTTATATAGATAAAATGCTCTGGGCTCTAAAGTCTGGATCATATTATTGCCGGCAAATTTCAACGGTTTTTCAAAAACCACTCCACTATCAATACTGATTATGGGTAAAGTCCGGCTAATGTTACTCTCCTCAAAACGGGTTTGGGTTTGCAAATTATCCAGTGAGTAGTATGTGTGGTTTAAAGCAACCCGGGGAGTAATAAAAAAACCTGCGGTACCCATCGGCAGGCTGACACCAGGTTCCATATTGAATCGTTGCCCCTTGACCAACTCGTCATGATCAAACGCTGTAAATTCAGACTTGAATTCATAGCTAAGTCCATAGGCCTGATCAGGTAGTAATCCATTCAATGTTAATTGCGGCAATCGTTGATAAGGATCTTCAACATCTTCCAACAGATTCTGATAGCCCTGCACTGTGGCCCCGAAATTCCAGATATCACCGTAATAATTCACATTTAATAATCGGTTTAAATGCGTGGTACTGCTCAGGCTTAAATTGCTACTGAAATCTTCCAGATAATCACGATCAGAGACATAGTTATAATCAACCAGTGTGGCCCAGCGGTTGCTGCTGCCATAAACACCATTTTGTTGATACAAAAAATGTTTCCGGTCTTCATTGTAGTTGGGATTTATTTCATCACCATTCTGACGCAGACTGTCACTGCCGAGATATCCAGCATCAATCAAGCCTGCTGATTGCGTTGTGAGATAACGAAACTCACCATTCAACATCAAGCCACGATCTGACATATAACGTGGTGTCAGAGTCGCATCCATATCGGGTGCAATGTTCCAGTAATAAGGAGTGCTGACATCAAAGCCGGTTTCATTGGAACTTCCAATGGAAGGAATCAGAAAACCCGATTTACGCTCATCATTTAATGGAAAACTGATGTATGGGGTGTAAAAAACCGGAACATCTTTAAGACGCAGCACAACATCATAAGCCCGGCCAACGCCCTCCTCATGATCCAGATCGACTTCTCCGGCCTTTAACTTCCAGAATTCATCGTCTTCCATACAGGTTGTATATGTAGCGTTTTTTAATTGGGTGGACTGTACGCCCTGACGATTCACATGACTCGCTTCACCGCGCGCATTCATCTGTTTGGTTTGATATTCCGCGTCAATCAGCGTGCCGCGATCTTCATTGATATTCCATTCCGCCTGATCACCAAATATTGACATCTGACTATCACGTAAACGCACATCTCCCTGAGCAGTCACTTTACCGGTAGTTTGGTTGTAAGTTGCACGGTTGGCATTTAATTGCTGCCCTCCGCGACGAATATCTACTTTGCCAGTAAATACAGAAGTGCCTAAATCAACCAACTGAGCGGTATCAGCTTTAACATCAACTTCACTTTGTTCAGTGAGTGCATCTTCAGGGAGAAAAAAATCGGCGTCTGGTCGGGGACAGTGACTGGGCACATGGTATGGCTCTGCGAAAACAAGAGGAGCAAAACAGGAAACAAAACCTGCAGATAGAATTATCAGTTTGCGCATCAATATCCCCGGTGAGCCTTGATGACCGAAAAATCGGCCTTCTATATTCAATAAATAACTGCCAATTTATCGCACAGAAATGTGCTTTCATCAAATCCCCTATTTAATTAAGTTGGCCAAAATCAATATATTGACCATTCATCAATAACTTAGCTTTACCATGGCATTCCTGCTGGCTTCCTAGCCACCACAATCTCCGTGGAACCATCTGGAGTCCATGTAAATATTTTCAAATATTCTGTTGACAGAGAAAAACTCAATCCCTATAGTATGCGCTTCCTTTCGGGGGCTATAGCTCAGCTGGGAGAGCGCTTGCATGGCATGCAAGAGGTCGGCGGTTCGATCCCGC
>NZ_DFTU01000047.1:6493-13034 GCF_002379485.1 Methylophaga sp. UBA4204
AACAGGGGTTCGAATCCCCTTGGGGACGCCATATAAGGCAACCGATAACAAGCGTTATCGGGCGTTAATAAAAAGGCGGTGAGAAATCTCACCGCCTTTTTTGTTTCTGTCATTACGCATTCTCTTTACTAAGTCATTACGCTCATTGATAATCAACCCATGTTTTTCAATGGTGAGCATCATGACTGTAAACGTTCCTTCAGTGAAGTCCTATCTCCTAACCTTTATGTTCAGAAACACTCTCCGCCAGCTGTTAGGATTATTAATGCTATCTTTGCTTGTGTCTATTCATTCAGTACAAGCGGATGAGAAAAAAGCGGCATCTTTTGCCTCGGAATTTGAAGCACTTACGGAAGATAATCTTCCTCAATATGTCAGCCAGATGAGTCAGCGTTATTACAATCAGGTGGAACTGCTAAAAAAGTATTTTGATCTCTACCAACAAAGAAACGATCCCAGAGGATTTAATGTCTGGCATCTGCGAGGCTTTTCACCGAGCTTTAGTTTGTTAGATGCTGAGAATCAGCTGGTTGCGGCCAGTAACCAGAAGTTTTTGGCTGAGCGGCCTGAAAAGGCACTAACCACGATTTTTGCCGAGCTTAAGGAAGTTTCTGTCAATCTTATGCTGTCTTTCCGTGATAATGATCCACAAGCCTACAAAGCGGCTAATGCTATGGTAAAAGATCACAGTGCGCAGATTGCGATACTGCTTGAATCTCATGGTCTTGATAAAGAGATTCGTGGGGTCTCCCTTAACTAACGCACCTTTCGCAGCATAAAGATGCCTATGCCGGCAAAAATGATGGTTGGCAGTGATGCCGCAAGCCAGGGCAAAACACCAAACACCAGCCCCATATGCTGAAAGCTCTGGTTAAATAAATGAAAACCAATCCCAACCAGAACACCTACCAGAATACGTCCCCCTATCGGTGCGGAACGTAATGGACCAAAAATAAACGGCACAGCCAAAAACACCATTACTGCTGAACTCAGCGGCATCATGATTTTGCTCCAGAATGCCAATTGATATTGACCAACAGCCTGATGATTGGATTTAAGGTAGGAAACGTACTCAATCAGACTCCATACCGGTAAAAACTCTGGCGGGACAACGACCACATTCAACATGCCAGGATTGAGCTTGGAACGCCATTTAGCGCGTTCTATCGCTCTGACCTCCACGCCATTTTCATCAATTGTGCTTTGCACCACATCAAACATCAGCCATTCATTATTATCGTAACGGGCCTCTCTGGCTTTAGTAACAATCCTCAATTGATGCTTATCATCGAATTCGTAGACCTTAACCCCTTCAAAACGACCATCGCGATGTATCCGTTCGATATGGTTGAAATGGTTACCATCGCGGGTCCAGAAACCAAATTCTGATTGACTTCCTTCAGTTCCGGTTTGTGCGGAGGTTTGCACCTGCAAGGCTTTTTGTTCAGTAATAGGCCTGATCAATTCACCAAGAACGACAGCGATAATCATTAAAATACCGGCGACAATCAAAACAGCTTTGTTAATGTCTTTTACCGATACGCCTGCCGAACGCATTGCCACCAATTCACTTTGCGACGCCAATGTCCCCAGACCAATCACGCTCCCCAGCAAAGCAGCAACAGGCAGTAATTCATAGATTCGCTTCGGCATCGACAGTGCTAAATAAGTCAGTATATCCAGTAATTGATAATCACCTTTACCCAGGTCATCCAGCTCGGTAATAAAATCCATAAAGGTATACAGCGACATTAATACCACCAGTACCAAAGCGGTACTGCCTAATATGGTTTTACTGATATAGCGTTGCAGAATCATGCTGTTTTGGGTCGCTTACGTTGTTGCCAGAATCGTTTGAGTTTCAGGCGATTTTGTAACATCAGCATAATGCCAATCATCAAAAGATGTACCCAGATCGCCCCAATCCACGGAGCCAGATCGCCCTTTTCTACCCACGCTCGGGTCACGCCTAATAAATTGCTGTAAATCACATAGACCAACACCGCCGGGAAAAATCCGGCATAACGTCCCTGCCTTGGACCAGTGTGCGCCAGGGTGATGGCTATTACACTCAAAATGATCGTCATGACGGCACTGGAAACCCGCCACTGAATTTCAGCCAGATCCTGAGGTTCTCCACGCTCCCATAACACCGCAGTGGGTAGAGATTTATGTTTTTCGCGAACCTGGACCGACTCGCCACGTTCAATCAACATGCTATGCGTTGCGTATTCAGCAATGCGGAAATCCAAATCACCGGCATTACCCTCGTAACGATAGCCGTCTTCCAATACCAGGTATTTATCACCGGTTTCAGATTCAATATCAAAACGTCCACGCTCAGCTCTGAAAATTAAGGGTTTTTCATCACGATGAATCTCAATAAAGATGTTTTCCATGTGGGTTTTATCTTCACTGAGCTGTTGTGAATAAAAGGTCCAGTCGCCGTTCTGGCTTTCCTTAAAACTCCCCGCGACCAAACCTGTAGTATTGGCAGCAATCTTGGCTTTCTGTTCGATTTCATAGCGACCTGATAAGACATCTGGAACAATCAGTAATGCCAGAACGCCTGTAATAATCGCCATTGTACCGCTGAAAACAACCACATTGCGTAATATACGATTACCATCAATTCCACAGGCCGCGATCACCGTCAGTTCGTTATCAGAGCTCATACGTGACAAACTGAGCAATACCGCTAAAAATGTACCAATCGGCAGTAAAATGGATAATGCGCCAAAGGAATTCAGCCAGAGCAAATTGAAAATGACTTCTGCCGGTAAATTACCCACAGCCGCCTGAGCCAGATAGCGGGCAAAACGCGTCGCCACGTAAATCAGCCATAGCACACCGATGACGGCTGTCAGAGAAATTAAAAACTCTCGCAGCATATATCGGTCTATCAGGCTGAAACGCTCAACAAATATTCGTCTTAGGGCGGGCATTATTCAGTGGTCTTCGTTAGAATAGGCAGTCAGTTCACTGCAATAAAAAGCGCAGTCTAAACCATCTACATCAACAGGAGAAATCCATGCAGTATTTTGTGACCAAAGATGTTTTGCCAACACAGTCAATCGACTGTATTGCCGTCGCCGTTTTTGAAGGCAACCAACTAAGTCCCGCAGCGGCTACATTAAACACGGCAAGTAAAGGAATGATTCAACGCGTAATCGAACGTGGCGATATCAGTGGCAAACCAGGTCAAACAATGCTGCTACAGGATATTGAAGGCATTTCCAGCCCTAGAATATTGTTGGTTGGTTGCGGAAAATTCGAAAAAACCAGTGAAAATGATTTTAATGCAGCCTGTATTGCGATGGCCAAATGGTTAAACGAAAGTGCTGCCACACAAGCGGTCAGCTGTTTAGCAGAAACACCTGTCAAAGAACGCAGTACTGCCTGGAAAATTCGTCAGACGATTATCAATACTGAAACCGCTTTATATCGCTACAGTCAGACAAAAAGTCAGTTTAAGCCGGTTGAAAAACCGCTTACCCGACTGGGCTTTATGGCTAGCGAAGCAGATATTGATACCCTTGAAAAAGCTTGTGATACTGGAGCAGCCATTGGCAGGGGCATGAATCTGGCACGTGAACTCGGTAACCTGCCGGGTAATATCTGCACCCCAACCTACCTCGCAGAACAAGCCATAAAATTAGGACAGGATTTAGATAACCTGGTCGTTGATGTACTTGAAGAAAGTGATATCGCTGAATTGGGTATGGGTTCATTCCTGTCGGTTTCACGCGGCAGCCGTGAACCAGCAAAACTCATTACCCTGAATTACGGTGGTGGTGGCGACAGTAAACCTATTGTTTTGGTTGGCAAAGGCCTGACCTTTGATGCCGGTGGTATTTCGCTCAAACCTTCTCAGGGTATGGATGAAATGAAATACGACATGTGTGGTTCCGCCAGCGTACTGGGTACCATACAAGCCGTTGCCGAACTACAGCTACCCATTAATGTTATCGGTGTGATTCCAAGCTCAGAAAACCTGCCCGATGGCGATGCCAACAAGCCCGGTGATGTGGTAACAAGCATGTCCGGTCAAACCATTGAGATTCTGAATACTGATGCTGAAGGTCGTTTACTGCTGTGTGATGCCCTGACCTACAGCGAACGTTTTGATCCCGACACCGTTATCGACATTGCCACCTTAACCGGTGCGATTATTGTAGCGTTAGGCAGCAATGCAACGGGTTTAATGGCAAACAACCAGGATCTGGCCGATGACCTGCTTAAAGCTGGCAATGATAGTTTCGATCGGACATGGCAATTACCGTTATGGGATGACTATCAGAAACAACTGGACAGTAATTTTGCCGATATCGCCAATGTCGGCGGTAAAGAAGCTGGCAGTGTAACAGCGGCCTGTTTCCTGTCCCGTTTCACTGAGAAATTCAAATGGGCACATCTGGATATTGCCGGTACCGCCTGGAATGGCGGTAAGGAAAAAGGCGCAACTGGCCGTCCAGTGCCATTATTGATGCAATATATTCTCAACCGCCTGGAAGGCTGATAGTTCGTTCATGACTAAAGTCAGTTTTTATATTTTAGCTACAACCGATCCGCTTGACCGACAGCAATTTGCCTGTCGGCTGGCGGAAAAGGCTTATCTTCAGGGTCATCAGGTGTTTATTAATACTGAAGATCAGAATCAGAGTGAAGCGATGGATAAGGCTTTATGGGCTTTTCGCCCAGACAGTTTTGTACCGCACCAGATTTTTGCAACGGATAACAAAATCGAAGCACCGGTATTAATCAGCCATGAAAACACTGCCCCACCCAAATTAATGGATGTATTAATCAATTTAAACCCGGCTCAGCCACTTTTTTTTAGCCAGTTTGAACGGCTGGCAGAAATTATTAATGGCGATGAAGAGATCAAAAAACAAGGACGCGTTCGCTATCAGTTTTACAAGGATCGTGGCTATCATCTGGATACGCATCAAATAAACAATTAAGACAATCCGGCTCACTCATGACCGGGCACACATTAAGCGGGTATAATGCCCGCTTTTCTTTTTCCGAACAGATAAACGCAGAGACGCATGGACAAAACCTATAATCCCGATGCAATAGAACAACGCTGGTATCAACAGTGGGAACAAAACGGCGAATTCAAACCTTCTGGTGAAGGCACGCCCTACTCCATTATGTTGCCGCCGCCAAATGTCACCGGCAGTTTGCATATGGGTCATGGGTTTAATAACACCATAATGGATTTGCTGACCCGTTATCACCGCATGAAAGGGGATAACACGTTGTGGCAACCGGGTACTGATCATGCCGGTATCGCCACACAGATGGTGGTCGAACGACAGTTAAATGCCGAAGGCAAAACCCGCCATGATTTAGGCCGTGATGCATTTATTGATCGGGTCTGGGATTGGAAAGGCGAATCCGGTGGCAATATTACCCGTCAGTTACGCCGTCTTGGTTCTTCTCTGGACTGGTCTCGTGATCGTTTCACCATGGATGACAACTTGTCGGAAGCCGTGAAACATGTGTTTATCAAACTACACGAAGAAGGCCTGATCTATCGCGGCAAACGACTGGTGAACTGGGATCCGGTATTACATACCGCCGTATCTGATCTGGAAGTATTATCAGAAGAAGAAGCCGGCCATTTATGGCATTTCCGTTATCCTTTAACCGATGGCAGCGGTCATCTTGTAGTCGCCACTACCCGTCCTGAAACCATGCTCGGTGATACGGCCGTGGCAGTACATCCCGAAGATGAACGCTATAAACACCTGATCGGCAAAACCATCACCCTGCCATTAGTTGGCCGTGAAATTCCAATTATCGGTGATGATTATGTTGATCCGGAATTTGGTAGTGGCTGCGTCAAAATCACCCCAGCCCATGATTTCAATGATGCCGAAGTCGGTAACCGTCATAACCTCGAACAAATCAATATTCTGACCATTGATGCCGCCATTAATGACAATGCGCCGGAAAAATATCGTGGACTGGATCGCTATGCAGCCCGCAAACAAATTGTTGCTGATTTCGAGGCTTTAGGCTTACTGGAAACCATTCAGGACCACAAACTGATGGTGCCACGTGGTGACCGTTCCAATGCCGTTATTGAACCATTATTGACCGATCAGTGGTATGTCAAAGCCGATGTGCTTGCAGCTCCAGCAGTTGAAGCGGTGCAGTCAGGCAAAATCAAATTTGTCCCGGCCAACTGGGATAAGACCTTTTATAACTGGATGGATGGCATTCAGGACTGGTGTATTTCCCGGCAAATCTGGTGGGGACACCGCATCCCTGCCTGGTACGACGAACAAGGCAATATTTATGTCGGTCACGATGAAGCCGATGTGCGCCAAAAACACCAATTAGCGGACTCTGTTGCGCTGAGACAGGATGAAGACGTTTTAGATACCTGGTTCTCTTCTGCCTTATGGCCCTTTTCCACCCTGGGTTGGCCGGCTGATGATGCGGCATTGAAAACCTGGTACCCGACCAGTGTCTTGGTCACCGGTTTTGACATTATCTTTTTCTGGGTTGCCCGGATGATGATGATGGG
>NZ_DFTU01000047.1:13096-13695 GCF_002379485.1 Methylophaga sp. UBA4204
GTTGCCCGGATGATGATGATGGGCATCAAATTTATGGATGATGTGCCATTCAAAGAAGTCTATATCCATGGTCTGGTACGTGATTCACATGGTCAGAAAATGTCGAAATCCAAAGGTAATGTGCTGGATCCTATCGATATTATTGACGGTATCGATCTGGAATCACTAGTCGCCAAACGTACCAGTGGCATGATGCAGCCCCAGCTGGCTGCTAAAATTGAAAAAGCCACCCGTAAGGAATTTCCGGAAGGTATCGCACCGCACGGAACTGATGCTCTGCGTTTCACTTTTGCCTCATTAGCCACTACCGGCCGTGATATCAATTTTGATATGAATCGTATCGCGGGTTATCGCAACTTCTGTAACAAACTATGGAATGCTGCGCGTTACGTATTAATGAATACCGAAGGTCAGGATACCGGTATTGATAACGCTGACGTTGAATTAAGCCTGGCTGATCGCTGGATCATTTCTTTACTGCAACAAACCGAACTGGATGTTACCCGGGCTATCGAAAGCTACCGTTTTGATTTGGCAGCGCAGGCCATTTATGAATTTGTCTGGAATAACTATTGTGACTGGTATCTGGAACTGTCCAA
>NZ_DFTU01000047.1:13779-19646 GCF_002379485.1 Methylophaga sp. UBA4204
TATTAAACAATGATGCTGCAAGTGACGCCGCCAAAGGTGGTACCCGCCGTACTCTGGTTCGGGTTTTGGAAGCCACGCTGCGTTTAGCACACCCTTTTATGCCATTTATTACCGAAGAAATCTGGCATACCATCGCACCGTTAGCCGGTAAAACAGGCTCTACTATTATGCGTGAAGCCTATCCGGTAGCTGACAGCAGTAAAATTGATAGCACTGCCGTTGCCGATATGGAATGGGTAATGCAGTTTATTAACGGTATTCGTTCTATTCGTTCACAAATGAATATTGCCCCGAAAAAACAATTGCCAGTGTTGCTCAAGGATGCCGCTGACATTGATAAACAACGTTTACATGACAACCACGACTTTATCAGCCGTCTGGCGAATCTGGAATCGGTCGAATTCCTCAGCGGTGAAGCGCCTGCCGCTGCTACTGCACTGGTTGGCAAAATGGAAATCCTGATTCCACTGGAAGGTCTGATTGATAAGGATGCTGAAATTGCCCGTCTGGATAAAGAAATCAGTAAGCTGGATAAAATTATCAAGCAATCCGCTGGCAAACTGAGTAATGAAAACTATGTTGCCAAGGCGCCCGCAGATGTTGTTGCCAAAGAACGTGAAAAACTGGCAGAGCTGGAACAGTCTTTAAGTCAGTTACAGCAGCAACGTAAAGCATTGGGCTAAAACCCTAAGTCCTTTTTTAGGAACTTTCCGACTCTATTAGTCAGTCAATAACAATACGAAAAGCCGGTGTTTTCACCGGCTGCTATCTGTTGTAATAGAGACTATGACTACTGAAGAATTTAATCCCAACGACGCCACCACCACGCCAATGACACGGCTGCAGTTCGATAACCGGTTTGTACGGGAGCTCCCCGCGGATCCGGATACTGAAAATGTTCGCCGTCAGGTGCTAGGTGCCTGTTATACCTTTGTTAACCCAACACCTGTCGCCAATCCTGAACTGGTGGCATATTCCATGGATTTAGCCACTGACCTGGGCATCAGACCGGTGGATTGCGAAAGCCGACAATTTACTAACGTGTTTGCCGGCAATGAAATTTTAAAAGGTATGCAGCCTCATGCAATGTGCTATGGCGGACATCAGTTTGGCAACTGGGCCGGACAACTGGGCGATGGCCGTGCCATTAATCTTGGTGAAGTTCAGGATATTCACGGCCAACTGCAAATGTTGCAGCTTAAAGGTGCCGGTGAAACACCCTACTCCCGTTCAGCTGATGGCCTGGCCGTATTACGATCCTCGGTGCGTGAATTTCTATGCAGTGAAGCCATGTTTCATCTTGGCATACCCACAACCCGTGCATTAAGTCTGGTGACAACCGGTGAAGGCGTAGTCCGCGATATGTTTTACGATGGCCGCCCGCAAACTGAGCCAGGCGCGATTGTCTGTCGAGTCGCGCCTTCTTTCCTGCGCATTGGTAATTACGAATTATTTAACTCGCGAGGCGATGTCGACAATCTTCGTTTACTGGTTGATTACACCATTCGCCATCATTTTCCACACCTGGGCGAACCCTCTAAAGAAACCTATCTGGCCTGGTTTAAAGAAGTCTGTGAACGCACCGCAGATTTAGTAGTGCACTGGATGCGTGTTGGTTTTGTGCATGGTGTATTAAATACTGATAACACTTCGATTTTAGGGCTGACTATTGATTACGGCCCTTATGGCTGGATTGATAATTACGATCCTGACTGGACACCTAACACCACCGATGCCACTGGTAAACGCTACCGTTTTGGACACCAACCACAGATTGCCCAGTGGAACCTGCTGCAACTCGGCAACGCGATATATCCATTGATTAATGAAGTTGAGCCGTTACAACAGATTCTTACCGATTATGTCGAGCTCTACACCAACAAATGGCAACAGATGCGTGCCGATAAGCTGGGGCTGAACGAGTATAAGGGTGATGATGATCATGAATTGAATCAGCAGTTACAGAAAATTCTGTTATTGGCTGAAACCGATATGACGATTTTCTATCGCCGATTAGCCGATGTGAGCTGTGCACACAATGACCTCAGCGATGAAGCGCTATTGGAACCGTTGATGGAAGCTTATTACGCACCAGATGCTTTATCGAAAGAAGATAAAAAAGATATCTGTGACTGGTTGCGTCAGTATCAGCAACGCGTGCAACAGGATGGCACCAGCGATCAGGATAGAAAAACCAGAATGAACCTGGTTAATCCGAAATATGTATTACGCAATTACTTATCACAACAGGCGATTGATAAAGCCCATGAGGGTGATTACAGCATGATTCATGAACTTCTGGAAGTCATGCACCGTCCTTATGATGAACAGCCACAGTATCATCATTACGCTGCCAAACGCCCAGACTGGGCCAGAGATAAACCTGGCTGCTCAATGCTGTCCTGTAGTTCTTAAATTAAGGAGTCGTTAGATGAAGTTGATCAGTAAACTGCTTGTTTTATTGATTTTAACATCTGCAATGACCGCCCATGCAGGTAGCGTCAATGATAAAAAGTTGCAAATTGACAAGGTTGCAGATGGATTAGGAATCCCATGGGGAATGGCAATTTTGCCGGATGGCACAATGCTGGTCAGTCAACGTGAGGGCAAATTAAGCCAGATAAATCTGAATTCTGGTGAGAGCACTAAGATATCTGGCGTACCTGAAGTTAAAGCTGAAGGCCAAGGTGGTTTACTTGATGTTGCCTTATCCCCTGATTATGCCGAAAGTGGCTGGATCTATTTTACTTACAGTAAAAATGTAGATGGTCAGGGAGCTACCACTCTCGCCCGCGCCAAGTTGGATGGAAACACCCTAAGTGATTGGATCGATTTGCTAGTCACTCAATCTCGTACCAGCAAAGGCCAGCATTACGGTAGCAGAATTGTGTTTGACCAACAGGGTCATCTATTTTTCTCGATTGGGGATCGTGGGGAACGTGATAGAGCTCAGGAGCTAAGCAATCACAATGGCACTATTCTAAGACTGAAACTTGATGGAAGTGTCCCGCAGGACAATCCTTTTGTTGGAGAGAGTAATGCCTTGCCGGAAATCTGGAGTTATGGGCATCGTAATCCGCAAGGTTTGTTTTATAACGTCGAGACCCAGCAACTATGGGGCATTGAACATGGCCCACGCGGTGGCGATGAAATCAATCTGATTGAAGCCGGTAAAAACTATGGTTGGCCGGAAGCCTCTCACGGCAAGGAATATTACGCTCCCGTTTCCGTTGGCAAGAAAGAAGTAGACGGTATGGAAAATCCGGTAAAAGTCTATATTCCGTCAATTGCACCCAGTGGTCTGGTGCAATATCAGGGTGATGCTTTCCCGGAGTGGCAAGGTGATTTATTTTCCGGTGCACTGGCGTTACAGCATCTGAACCGGGTCAAAATTCAAGATAACGATGCTGTAGATGAAATACGCTATCTGCGTACAATGAATAAACGTATCCGCGATGTTATTGAAAGCCCTGAAGGCTGGTTATATGTCTCTACGGATGATGGCGAAATTTACCGGATTCAGCCGGCAAATTAATAGTTAATGTCCAGAATCAGATAACGATGACCACCATCCTGAACCTGGATGCTAACTTCATCATCAATCTGCTTTTTTAACAACGCCCGCGCCAAAGGTGAATCGACACTGATATTGCCTTTGGCGTGGTCAATCTCATCCGGGCCGACAATGCGGTATTGGACTTCTTCCTTATCATCTTTCAACAGCGTTACATAGGCCGCAAAAAACACCGCATCCTGATTATCTGGAATACGATCAATCACCATCAAATCGGGAATACGTTTTTGAAGATAACGAATACGCCGGTCTATTTCTCTGAGTTCTTTCTTGCGATATATGTATTCTGCATTTTCAGAGCGATCGCCTTCTGCCGCTGCAGCCGCCAGCGCCTGAACCACGTGCCTGCGTCGCTGCCAGCGTTCACTAAGCTCCTGGTTCATCCTGAACATGCCATCAGCAGTAATGTAAGGTGATGAAGCCATTAATTTGTTGTTGCTGATTTATGAAGTGTTTGCTTCAGCTGAGATTCATTAATTGTTGCACCTAAACGGCTGGCGATCAGCCGCATATCGGTTTCAGCATTTTCCAGGCAGCTGGTGCCACCAGGCGATGGTGTCATGTTAAAAACAATGCCTGTGCCAGGATTAATCTTCGCTTCTCCCATCAACAATTTGGCATTCTTTTTATCAATCAACTGAGGTCTGACACCCCCAAAACCTTTGGCGAATTCAATATCTTTCAATTGCAGGCCAGGAACAATTTTGCGGGCATCTTTCAAAAACAGCCAGCGACGTAATAACGGCACTTCAAACAGAAAGTTTTTAAAAATGTAATTACGGATATCCTTAATTCTGAATAAGTCCCAGAACACTCTCATTACCCGGCTGTCGAGACGCAGAACACGCAGAAAATCAAAAAAAGTTTTGTTGTTATAACGCTCTAACAATGGCAGTAACAGTGCTGTTGGTCCAAAACGGGTTTTACCTTCGACCAGCACATCTGGATCACCATGTACCGCTGCGAACGGCAACGCATCATTTTGCACGGTATAGACCTTGCCACGGAGAATCTGCGGAGTGAAATAAAAACTTCCTGCTACTGGCAGACAGGAGAACTCTAACCCGTACCCCATTTTCTGTGCCAGTAATAAGCTGTGTCCGCCAGCAGAAACAACCACACTGCGAGCCTGGATGATTTTGTCGCCGGTGACCAGCGAAAATACACCGTCTTTTTCGACAATGTCATCGACTTCGCTGTTAAACACTAACTGGATTTGTTTATCGGTTTTTGCTTTGGCTTTATCAACAAAGGCTTCAGATAAACGCAGATAATCCACTGCACTGTAATCATCCAAAACGGCAAGCGCAACACAGGGTTCCGCCCGCATTTCACCATTAACCATAACCACTGAGGGTTCATAGGTAGCGATATCGGACTTCTCCAATAGCTTCATCTTGGGGAATACTTCACGGAAAGTCTGGTAACGTTGGCGAAGCTGACGACATTCCTGCTCGCCTACACCTAAAACCATTTTCGGATATTTGAAAATCACCTGATCAACATTAGGTAAGTCCTCAGCAAAATTCACCAGCATCTCAGCGGCGGCCTTTACTTTAGTGGCTTTCTCCAATGTGTAATTGGTTTCAATATCACCGCAATGGATCGTCTGACTGTTGTTACGGCCATTGGAGTTGACCTTAGCCACTCCGGCATACTTTTCCAACAGGACAATATCATTGAGATCAGTATATTCAGCCAGCATATACAGTAGCGCGGTGCCACAGACACCGCCACCGATAATGGCTACCTGATGAATTTGGTCTGACATAATTTTTTCCGTGCTTAAACGACGGAAATTTTAGCAAAACGTTAATCAGACCGTTTAAAAATATCGCTATTTACACATTATCTGAGTCCAATAAAATACTCAGATTATTTGTATTTTGTTTTATTACTGCCAGAAAAGGACGGTATTGTTGAGAGAATCGCCTGCAACTCACTGCGTTTCTTTCTACTTTTCACCGGTTTTTTAACGGCCGTTAATTTATCTACATCGGTCAATAGGTTCTCTAATTGCGCAGGATCCGGAAGTGGTGTCTCCTGTGTTGGAGGAATCAGCGATGCATTATTATCTGATTGTGTCGCCTGCAACTTCTCGACATCTTTAAGTAATGATTCGAGACGTTCCGGTTCAGGTAACTCGGGCTGTTCTGGAATATCAAAACCGGCTATTTCTGACTGGGTCTGCTTCCGGTCCTGTTCAGCCTGGGCTTGTTCTGCGGCCAGTGCGGCGGCAAAATCCAACTCTGCCTTTGTTGGCTCTTCTGAGGCTTCGGCTTCGGCTTCGGCT
>NZ_DFTU01000047.1:19832-26839 GCF_002379485.1 Methylophaga sp. UBA4204
TCGGCTTCGGCTTCGGCTTCGGCAGAAATTGTTTCAGTTCGATCTATTTCTGACCCAATAGTTTGTTCACTCGCCTGCATTATTTCGCTTGCTGAGTCATCATCGGTCAAAGATTCCGTCGGCAAATCAGTCGTTGAATCAGCCAGCTGCCCTTCAGTTAAAAGCTCTGCTACCCATTCGTCAGCTTCTAACGAGGATGTTTTATTTGGTGAAATATTAGCTTCTACGTCATCATTTGATTGAATCGATTCGTTATCTACACTTTGATCCTGTTCTAAAATTTCCAATTCATTAACATGAGAAGCGAGTTCGGTCTCCTTCTCAAAAATATTATCCATATCATCAACAGGTGCTGCTAATTCTTCAGAGGATTGGAATTGAGAGCTTTCATCTTCTGCTTCATTCTCCTGCATCTGCTCAATTGATGATAATTCAGCTTCAGCAGGAGTTTGGCTTTCATCTGAGTCTGTCTGTTCAGTATCCTCTTCGGACATTTGCGCGGCTAATAGCTTTTGTTGCAAGTGTTCCTCTTCAGTTAACTGAAAAGTCTCATCTTGTGTAACAGAATCATTTGATTCATTTTCAGTATCGACCTTTTCGGTCAATGGATCAGTTTGAAGAGCAGCAATATCTGTTGCGTCGTTTGGAGATGATTGCTGAACACTTTGATTGGGAGTGACTGAATCTTCTAAAGTTGTTTCAGTAAATGGATTCTCCGCCTGAGTTTCATCTAGCCGTTGCTGCCTTGCTGCTTTTAATCTTTCAGTTCGCTCCCGCAGTTTGGCTCGCAGCTTATCAATCTCATTAAATGGCTCTTCTGCCTTTTCCGCAATATTATTAGTTTGGTTATCACTGATTGCGTCTTCATCGTTTGGCTGTGACACCATTATTTCAGATAAGCTTTCTGTCTCATTATCTTGTGGCGCTTCGGCTTGAATTTCAGCAACAGAGTCCTCTGTTTGGCTTTCTTCAACCGAGTCGCTTTGATTGTTGAGCTCTGATTTAGTCTTATGTTGATCAGCTGGGAACGTATCATTCAGTTCCATATCGGCTGGTGGAGCTTCAGCGAAGGGTTGGGGTTCTTCAGCGGAAACCTGAGCATTTCCGTTAATCAGCTCATCCAGTTCAGCAAATTCGAGGCTTTCTATTTCTGCATTTGGATCATCTGCTAAGGAAGTTTCTTCAGCATTTTCCGTTTCTGCAGAGACTGACTCTTCAGGCTGTTCAACTGAATTTTCTGCCTGCATATCCTCTGGTGAAAATTGCTCAGCTGATTCAACCTCATCATCAACATTCTCCAATGAATTCTGGCTAACCGGTGCTTCTGGTTCAGCGGATTCACTGCTTTCAAGATTTGAATCAGAGATGTCTGAAGCTTCTTCAATAACGTTGATTTCTGCTGAATCTATATCTTCGTTAGTTTCAGCTGATTCTTCTGGTAACATTTCAGTAGATGCAGATTGTTCTGGCGATTCAGCTGCTTCAGAATGACTATCCGAGTTCTGACTAATGGATTCTTGCTGTTCATCAGACTCGATATTTGGTGAACTCAAATCATCCATTGATAAGGCTTCTTCAGCATTTTCAGTGTCTGCTGACACTAACTCTTCGGGTTGTTCGATTGAGTTTTCTGCCATCTTTTCTTCTGGTGAAAGCTGCTCGTTGAAATCAACTTCAACATCAGCACTGGCTGGCGAATTCTGGCTATTCGGCTCTTCCTGAACTGCAAACTCAATGTCCTCAGCAATTGAATCATCTACTGATGCGGTTTCTTCAATATTTTCGAATTCTGTTGGTTCTGGCTGTACGGATTCTTCATGTGCATTCTGTGCTGCAATTTCCTCAGAATCAATTTGTTCAAACGGCTGATCTGCTTCGGAGATATCCTGTACATTCTGACTGGCAGACGGTTCTTGAGCTTCAGCCATCCCAGCGGAATCAGCTTGCTCAATAAACAAATCTGTATCCCAGTCCGTTTCAGCAAACTCCTCAGCAAAGCTGTTTATTTCTGCCTCAGTGTTAGGTTCTGAAGATTCTTCAAATGGCTGTTGGTTTAGATCAGTAGACTCTGCCTGCTCGGCTATCATCTCCTGTTCATCCATAGACGAATCTTGTTCTGAAACAGATGGATAATCTTCTTCATTTTGTTGCAGAGTTTCTTCTAATGTTTCGGCAGCTGCATTATCACTTCCAGCCAGTTCAATGCTTTCTGTTCGTTCGAAAGGTTCTGCAGTCTCTTCAGAAGTGAGATCCGATATAACTGACTCATCCAACTCCGCCAAAGGGTTGCCTAATTCAGTCTGTTCAACAGGCTCATCATGTGACTCAATGGCATCGATATCAGATTCTGCTAATTTATTTTCTTCAGGGAGGCTGGTTTCTGCATCATTTCCAATAACGTTTTCGATCTCTGCATTTTCCTGCTCAAGATCATCGGAATCACTTTCTACTGGCATGTCGGTGGCACGCATAAGATCATCAATTTCGGTAGCCGAAATCATATCTTTTGCGTCTGAATCCACTTCATCAATTTGTTCAATATCTAATTCAATATCGGCTGGCTGAACAGCCTTAGTTAGACCTTGATAGGCTAAGTCATCACTTTCAAAAGCATGAAATTTCAGTTCTTGATGTTCAAATGCTGCCCCGTCGTCAGTTATTTCCTCATTACCTGCTACAGGAATTGTGGATTTTCCATAAATATCAGGCACCTGATTGGTCCAGGCTTTATTCAAGTGGGCCTTCATACCTTTTGGTTCAGTCGCAGCACTGACTGTTTCGGTCTCGGTTTCAATATCTGGCTGGTTTTCTTTAACTTCCGTTTCAGTGGATGTTTTACCGTAAACATCAGGAATTACCGGATTCCAGTCAGTCTTCAGAAAATCAGCCATCCGCATCGAGCTGCTTGCCGGTTCAGGTTCTGGTTCTGGTTCATCTTCTTTGGCCTGTTCATCCGCAGCCAAATCAAAATCTGTCATCGAATCAGCAGGATTATTATCTGATTCACTGGCAAGAGACTCCTCAACAATCTGGTTTTGAGCAAAAATATCATCGACATCGACTTCATCTGATTCGCTTTCTGCCAGTTCAATATCAAAATTTTCATCTGTATCACTTAGCTCTTCGACAACAACCGTTTCGTCATCAAGCTTTTCCATCTGTTCAACAATGGTGTCTGCATTCTCATCATCAAATACACCATCAAAATCTGCTACAGGTTCTTCTTCCGGTTCAGTATCAACTTCAGGCTCTGACAGTTCTTCTGGTAATTCAGTATTAACCGCAGATTCCTCGACCAGTTCTTCATCAACCGCCTCTATCTCCGGGGCATCAGGATCCTGCTCGTTATCAGCCTGCATAATGCTGAGGGTTGCGTCAGTTAGCGAGGTGATTTGGTCAGGAAAGTTATGCAGTGTTTTTTCGTCTTGCTCAGAATACAAATTAACAATTGATTTAAAAATTTCTTTTTCACGTAGCACCAATTCCTCGACCATTGAATCCAGTGCTTCACCGCTTAATCCATAGCGTTCGCTCAGTTGACTGCCTAATGCAGTCACACGTTGCTCGTAGTTATTTTTGATTAATTTGGCAGTACGTGCCGCTGCAGCTTTGGTGCGTTTATGTTTGCGATGCGCACGGATAAACATCCAGATAAACAAAACAGCAAAGATGGCTGCCAGCTCATAGGCAAGCCATTGAAAAACCGGATCAGTCATCGACATTTATAATAAGTCTCCAGGTAAAAGCTGCCGGCGACGGCTGCGATGCCAAAACCAGAATCCCATTATTAATAACAACACAATAATGGCATTACCAATAGCTAAAATGACTGTGTCAGAAAGCTCGAAGGTAGATTTAGGTATTTCTGCATTAGGTTCATCCGCAACAGGATCTATTATCACCGGTTCAAATGGCTCATCATTAACCTTTTCGGCAGCAATAGGCGTTTCTGAAGTAATTGTCAGTGACGCACCGGCTGTTTCGTCAAGCAACTGGATAGGCTTGGGTTGTAAAAAAACATTACGGCCAGCCGGAGTTTTCCCCCGGATCTGCAACGATAATTGATAAGCGGTTTCAGGTTGTAAATCGGCCACTGTCAACTGCCAGGCATTTTCAGACTGCCGTAATACTTCGTAGGGGAATTCACTGCCATCTGGTGCACTGAGTAAAGCAGAGATTTGCAGAGATTGAGGATCAATCATACTGGCATCAGCAGACATAGACAGTCGATGACTGCGACTATCAACATCCAGTTGAGTAACAGTGACATCAAATGGCAGCGCCACTACGTTGACGGATTGTCGCCGCTGACGTTCGAATGTATCACTTTTTGCTGTGATCACAATATCATTTTGTCCGCTGTCAAACAGCTTGCCCAAATTTGCCATAAACGTCGCCGTCTGGTTATTTAAGGTCATTTTGTTATTGATCGGTTCACCCTGCAGTGGTTGAGTGCTTAACTCTGCCGTAACCAGTTGCAGAAAATCCTGTCGATCAATCTGTTTACCATGGTCGGTTAATTTGGCGACAATATCAAACTGCTCTCCAGCAAGAATATTATTTGGCAGATCAATTGTTTCCATCCGCAGATCTGTTAATACCATTACCCTGTTATCCGGATCGATATTGCCATCAATAAACCACTCTCCAGACATTGGTTTATCGATAGTAATCAAATCAAAATGTTTTTCCTGCATCCAACTTACTGATGGCTCATGAGTTTCATATGATTGGTTTTTTTGATCCGGTTGAACCAGTTGGGTGACATCGGTTTCATTTTCACGAAACACCAATATCGTCATTTCATTGACACTGGTATCAATGGTAAATCGATTATCCACAAGTGGAACCGAGTCACGTTGAGTGGCTTGTTCAAACAGATGCAGAAAAACACGTTCCAGCTCATCCGCATTATCCACCTGGTGATACCAGCCATCTGTAGCCATTGATAATTGTTTAAGCAGTTCGTGATCAGCGTCTTCAGATAAGGCAATGGTATGTATACGAAAGCCTTTTTGTTTTATTTGCGGCAACAATTTATTGATGATGTTCTGCCGTGATTGATCGCTGGATGCTTTTCCCTGATGCAAATCAACCAGACCATCTGATAACAGGATAATGCTGCGTTGCTTGGCTGGATCAGAAACTTTGACATTAGCTGTGGCTTTTTGCAGCGCCTGCTCAATATCAGTAAATAAACCATGAGAGTGAATTTCGGAGGATTTTTGCTGAACGCGTTCTCGCCAAGTATCATCAGCTTTTTGTAATGGCACCAGCATGTTTACGTAGCGGGCAAAGGTCCAGACACCACTTTCAGCATCACCCGGCATCAACCCACCTAATAATCTCAGGCCCGGCGATCGTAGATTCTGGGGGTCATTTTGTTTCATGCTGCCAGAGACATCAATAATGATGCGTACATCAGCGTTTGGGTTAGTATCCGCGAGTGCGGGTAACGCAAACCAGATGAGCGGCAGTGCCAGTAATAGCTTCAATATTCTCTGCATAAAAACAACCTGTTTGACTTGAAAAGCGGCAGAAAATGTCATTACTGACGATTTACTGACGCGAATTGTTTTATTTCAGACTCAATATGCAGGTTTTATGCCGATAGTTCAGTTATTTACTTGTCAGGCTTAAAGCAGATCCAAACCGCGCTGGATATCCTGTTGAATATCCTCAACATTTTCCAAGCCTACCGATAAACGTATCATGCCATCACTGATACCTGATTCAGCTCGCGCCTCAACTGACACTCGACCATGAGTTGTTGTGGCCGGATGGGTGATAGTGGTTTTGGTATCACCCAAATTGGCCGTTATCGAAATAAACTGTGTGGCATTAATCAATTTCCAGGCAGCTTCCTGTCCGCCTTCGACTTCAAACGCAATAATGCCACCAAAATCAGATTGTTGCTGTTTTGCCAACTGATGTCCTGGATGTGACTCGAGCCCCGCATAAAACACCTGGGTAACCTGTTTCTGCTGCTGCAGCCAATGTGCCAGTTGATTGGCATTGGCTGAATGCGCTTTCATGCGTAAATCCAGTGTTTCCAAACCTTTCAGAAAAGTCCAGGCATTGAATGCACTCATGGTGGGGCCTGCTGAACGCAGGAAACCGTATACCTCTTCTCCAACCCGTTGCGCATCGCCGACCACCGCACCACCCACACAACGTCCTTGCCCATCGATATATTTGGTCGCCGAGTGAATGACGATATCGGCACCGAGTACTAATGGTAGTTGCAACGCCGGTGTACAGAAACAGTTATCAACAATTAAAAGGCAGTCATGTTGCTTAGCCAAAGCCGATAAAGCAGCTAAATCAGCAATTTCATTGAGTGGATTGGAAGGTGTTTCCAGAAATAACGCTTTGGTATTGGGCTTGATCGCCGCTTCCCAGGCTGCCAGATCGGTTAACGGTACATAGTCTGTCTTCAAACCGAATTTGCTCAGATACTTATCAAACAAAACCCGTGTCGTACCGAACACACTACGTGAAGAAACAATATGATCTCCGGCCGCGCATAAGCCCATAAAAGTAGCAAGAATAGCGGACATGCCCGAAGCTGTTGCCACGCAGGACTCACCCTGTTCCAATGACGCCAGGCGTTGTTCAAAAGTACGTACGGTTGGATTGGTAAACCGTGAATAGATATTTCCCGGTTCATCTCCGCCAAATCGTGCTGCCGCCTGTTCCGCGCTATCAAACACAAAACTCGATGTGGGGAAAATCGGTTCGGAATGTTCGCCTTCGGGCGTTCTTACCTGTCCGGCACGCACTGCGCGGGTAGCAAAACCTTTGTCTTTAAGATTGGTCATGACAACTCTGAAATAGCTGGAAAATCCTGCCATTCTAAAAGATAAGCCTTATTGCTGACCAGCTTTATCCTTAAGTGGCTTAGTGAAATAAACCTCAGGAAAGAGATTTAAGGAAATATTGGAAAATGGCTTTATTAATAATGGTGAAATTAAGCAGTTATGCTCAGCCAACAATGACTGAGCATA
>NZ_DFTU01000047.1:26917-29289 GCF_002379485.1 Methylophaga sp. UBA4204
ATGCAACAATGAATTACCTTATGGCTGATAATGTAAAGACAACATATAAGTGCGATCTAAGGTATTGAAGTTGTTGACGGTTTGATATTCCTTATCGAATACATTCATTGCATTTAACTTAACTGACCAGTCGTTATCTATCTGATAAGCCACTCTGAAGTCCACCAGACCATAACCACTTAAACGCGTGTTGTTAGCGGCATCATCATAACGATAATCACTGACTTTCCAGCTGCCGCCAATTAACCAATCACCAAACTGACGATCAACATGCAGATTCGCGAAGCGCTGTGCTCTGCGTGGTAGCTTATTACCCGTTTCTTCATCTTCGGGTGTAAGCACAGTCGCATTGAACTGTACCTGCCAATTCATCAGCGTTGTAGCCAAATCGAACTCAAGACCTTTAATTTTGGCTTCAGCCACATTTTCAGTGGTGGGAAATTGATACACCAGCAAATCACGGATTTTGTTCTGGAAAGCATGAACTCCCCAAGTACCCCAATCCGTGTTGCCTAACAAACCAACGCCATAGTTTTTGGATTTTTCGGCTTCTAAATCGGGATTGCCAACAAAAAAACCAACATCTGGATAATAAAGTTCATTAAATGTTGGGGCTTTAAATGCAGTTCCTACATTCGCCGTAAACTGAAGTGCCTGTGTTAATTGATAGCCCCACTCTGCAGTGCCAGTAGTTTCTTCCCCATAGGCTTCATTATCATCATGACGTGTACTTAATAACCAACTGTGATTACCTGCATGCCCCTGCCAGCTGATAAAAATCGCCTTGTTATCACGTGAGGTTTCATCGTAATCAATCGTGCCCTCAATACGATCGTTATCATAATCCAGCCCAACATTGAGACGTTGCTGTTTTGACAGCATAAAAGTATTAACCAGACTGAAAAACCGATGACGAGTATTGAACGTGCCATCGGCAGTACCATCCGCATAATTATCTGACTCGTCGCGGGATTCAGATAAATTAAAGGACATTAGCCAATTATCCGTGAATTGATAACGTGAATTTACACCCATAACCTGTTGAATATTATCAGCATAAAAATCTTCGGTCAGGGAAAAACTATCATAATGATTTTGTGATTGAGCGCGTAAAAAATTCGCTCCAACACTCCAGTCCTTATTGATATCGTGATCAATTTTTGCTGAAACACTATTATTTCGATAACCATCATGATCCGGATTATCTTCTTCTCTGGCATTAATTCCATTGGTTGATTGATGCGAGAAATTGGCATGATAACGAGTCGTTTCATTACCTCCACTTACGCCCGCACTTGCCTGTTTAGTATTATGACTACCAATATCCACCGAAGCATAGGGAGTTGGATCCTGGTTTTTACCTTGCCGGGTAAATATCTGAATGACGCCACCAATCGCCTCTGAACCATACAAACCAGACCTCGGTCCACGTACGATTTCAATTCGTTCAATCTGATTTACCGGAAAGTCCTGGATGGCAGCCCCTCCTGATGTAGCAGAATGCCATTTAACCCCATCAACTAAAAAAAGCACATGATCTGAATTTGTGCCTCGTAAATAGACACTGCTGTTTTTCCCCAAGCCACCGCTATTTGAAATATCCATACCTGGAAACCGTGACAGTAAGCTGGGCAAATTATTAATCTGCAAACGATCTATATCCGCACGTGTGATAACGGTATTCGGGGCCAATACATTTTCCGTGGGCATACGGTTTGCCGTAATCGTCATTGCATCAAGGGATTCCTGTTCAGCCAGAGCCGTAACAGAGAAGGTGGAAGTAGCCAGTGCCGCCAAAGTCAGTCGTGCACAGACACGCAAAGGCATGGCCTTTGTTGAAGGTTTCATATTGTCTCCTAGGGATACGCTCACCCGCGATCCAGGTTAATAAAGTCACACAACACGATTCGGTTGTGATGAACTTCAGGCCGGTCTCCGGACTCACGTTGTGGCTTGCGCCAGTACATCCGCCTTCCCACGATTAATACGCAGTGGCTGATTGGATGCATTTTCAACGTTTACCGTTGCGGGGGCAGTGTTGGATTTTCACCAACTTCCCGTTTAACTCTGATGGATATCAAAGCACCTGAAGAGGCGCGCATCTTAAATCTCCCATGGCTTATCGTCAAACCTGATAAGGACAATTAATGATTTCCAAATTGACAATATAGCTTGCTAATCCTTATTCTGTCGGCAGTTTCAGGTGTCGCGAAAGTGATGAAACGGGAAGTCGGTGCAGCCAAACATTGGATAAACCCGACACTGCCCCCGCAACGGTAAATGAGTTCAGGTTGAACGTTACGCCACTGTATCTATTACGGGAAGGTGTTCAACCGGTGACAACACCGCTCATGAGTCCGGAGACCGGCCTG
>NZ_DFTU01000047.1:29458-29857 GCF_002379485.1 Methylophaga sp. UBA4204
ACGTCAGCAACTGATCGTGGCTGCACTTCTTGTCTTATTAATGGTGATGACTCGTGGTCATCATTTCGCCGATATCAACGTTTTACCCAGCGCCTCCTGGGCAGTATTTATGCTCGCCGGATTTTATCTGGCCTCAAAATTGTGGTTTCCGGCTTTTTTAGGTCTGGCTGTTGTGCTGGATTTGATGTCGGTATACATAGGCGGCGCCAGTAATTTCTGTGTTTCGCCATCTTATGGCTTTTTACTGCCTGCATATGGAAGTTTGTGGCTGGCAGGTCGCTGGTTTCAATCCAAATACCAATTTAACTGGACTGCTCTGTTTACACTGGCGATGACGCTGGTGACGGTTACCGCAGTTGCCGGCCTGTTCAGTGGCGGTGGTTTTTACTGGTTTTCAGG